>JBCCUO010000001.1:0-24213 GCA_039196805.1 Planctomycetota bacterium
CGGCTCTACGAAGGCCAGTTCCTGCTGATCCAGCCGAGGCGACTGGCGGCTCGTGCCGCGGCTTCACGTTTGGCCACTCTGCTCAAGACCAAGCTGGGGAGTCGCGTCGGGTATCACGTTCGTTTCGATCGCCGCGTTGGCGAACAAACTCAGCTGATTTCGATGACCACCGGGATGCTGCTGCGTCGTTTGCAGCGAGATCCATTGCTGGAGGACGTCGGGTGCGTGATCTTGGACGAATTCCACGAGCGCACGATGGAGTTGGATCTGTCGCTGGGGATGCTGAAACGGATTCGGAGCGAACTTCGCCCCGAGTTGGGCCTGGTCGTGATGTCGGCCACCTTGGATCCCGAGCCGATCGCCCGTTTCTTGGGCGATGCCGTTTGCTTGCAGAGTGAGGGTCGAGCCTTTCCGGTCCAGATCGACTACTTGCCTTCGTTGGGAGCCGAATCGCCGGAGGTTCACCAGATTCGAGCGATCAAGAAGATGGTCGACAGTACCGATGGCCACGTGCTGATCTTCCTGCCGGGTGTCAGCGAGATTCGGCGGCTGGAAAGGTTGGTGCGGGAGTCGGGAATCGAGGGGAAGCATTGCGTGGTCCACACGCTTTATGGTGACCTGTCGCCCAAGCAGCAAGATCAAGCGATCGCGGACGAGGCACGTCGCAAGTTGATTCTTTCGACCAACGTGGCGGAGACATCGATTACCATCCCTGGCACGACCGGCGTGATCGATACCGGGACAGCTCGGGTGCTACGATTTGATTCGCGGGTGGGATTGCCAAGCTTGAGCATCGAGCCGATCTCGGTCGCGTCGGCCGACCAGCGGGCAGGTCGAGCTGGGCGGACCCGCGCCGGGATCTGCTACCGACTGTGGTCCAAGCCCCATCATGCGTCCTTGTCACCGGTGGAGACACCCGAGATTCAGCGAGCTGACTTCGCTTCTGCTGCACTGGTGCTGGCCAGCTGGGGTGAACGTGATGCTGCTGATTTCCCTTGGCTGTCCGCTCCACACGAAGACTCCATCCGACAATCGCTTCAAGTTCTGCAACAGATGGGAGTCATCGATTCCGCCGGTGGACTGACCGATATCGGCCAAGCGATGGTGCACCTGCCGCTGCATCCTCGGCTGGCTCGGTTCATGGTCGCAGCGCACCAGTACGGCATCTCGGAACTAGCATCGATTGCCGCGGCGCTGTTGACGGAGCGCGATCCGTTTCGTCGCTCGGATCGAAATCCGCAGACAGGACGATCACCCGGTCGCACCATTCGCCGGGGAGGGACCTCACACGATCTGGACGGGACGGTCGAGTGCGACTTGTATGCCGCCACCGAGCGGATGGCGGCGTTTCAGCAAGGCCGGACGGATGCGGTGGCGAATTCAGTGGCCGCGCAAAACGTGCTGCGAGTCGCTGAGCAGCTGAGGCGGCCAATGGATCGTCACGTGGAAACTGAGGTTGATCCGGAAGATCCTTCCGTTGCACTTCGCAAGTGTTTGCTGCAAGCCTTTGCCGACCGCGTTGCGCGGCGACGACAAGCTGGCAGCGATCGGGGCGTAATGGTGGGCGGACGTGGCGTTCGACTGGATCGGAAGTCGCGGGTGTCGCGAGGTGACTACTTTCTTTGCTTGAACGTCGATTCGGCTGGTAAAGAGGCCAGTGTTCGAATGGCGTCGCGGATCGAACGCGAATGGCTGGACGAAGACCGGATCACTGAGTCGATCGACCACTTCTTTCATCCAAGCACCAAGACGGTCGTCGCGCGTCGCCGGCTGTTGTTCATCGACTTGCTGTTGGAAGAGTCTCCCGCCGAGTGCGAGCCCAGCGACGAGACCAGTCGTCTGCTGTTTGCCGCGGCCAAGTCTCATTTCAAGGAAGGATATCCGCGATCGATCAAGCCGGTCGAGGCGTTTGTGAGTCGGGTCCAGTTTCTGGCCCAGCATGCATCGCAGTTTGATCTGCCCGTTCTGGATCGTGAGTGTTTTGACCGACTGCTGGAATCGATGTGTCACGGTCGTTTGTCGCTTGCCGAGGTGGAGCGAGCCGCTTGGCTGGATCATCTTCGCGGACTATTCAGCTTCGACCAGCTGCAGATCATTGATCGCGAGATGCCAACGCAGTTGGCTCTGCCAAGCGGTAACACGGTGGCGATCGACTACGACAGCGGACGTCCGGTGGTGAAGGTGAAGCTGCAAGAGTTGTTCGGCCTTAGCCAAACGCCATGCATCGCCGGTGGGAAGGTACCAATCCAGCTGCATCTTTTGGGGCCCAACTATCGCCCTCAGCAGGTCACCGACGACCTGCAAAGCTTCTGGTCAACGACGTATCAAGTGGTACGCAAAGAGCTGCGCCGGAGGTATCCGAAACACCACTGGCCGGAGAATCCACTTTCGGCTATGGCCACCAAGAGTGGTTTGCGGAGACACGCGTCGGGGTGAGCGAGTTTTGTTGAGCACGGTGGCTGGGGATCACAGAGTGATCTGTCGACAATGTAGCCAGCCTTCTCTGAAGGCTGGGCTTGGCGGCGAATGTTCAGTAGCGGAACTCGCGGAGAGTTTCGGTTATCAGTGGGTACGCGACGTTGATGGGTGGCACCTCCGTAAGCCTACGCGGCTTCCCTACGATTTGGCGGCGAACTCGCTGCGCGGATGATGCCGCGCGGGATCACGGAGTGATCTGTCGACTTAGAGCGCAGTGGGGTCGACGCTAACCGTCTTGGCGGGCTGGGTCGAGGTCGCGTAAAGGAAGATCTGAACGTCGGTTTGGGTTGCGGAGATGGCTTGCAAGTTAGCGTAGGCTCCGTCAATTCCGGCATTGGTATCAATGACTTGTCCGGTCAGAGATGGGTTTTCGCGCAGCAACACGATCGCACGCTGTGCCAAACCATCGGCGACTTGGCGGGCTTGAGTCGACGTCCGCAGAGAAGTGATCCGTTGAGATTGGTATCGGCTGCCGCGAGCGATCGCGATGCAGGCCATCGACAACACAGCCGCCGCCAACGTGCACAGCAACAGGGCTGAACCACGGCGGCGCCGCTTTGCTGGACGATTTGTATGCAATGCGTGGAACATCAGTATTGGCTCGGCTCGGCGACGACAGTGTCCATCCGAATGAGGTCTCGTGTGTTTGGATCACGGGCTTCCAGCGTGATCCGCACTCCGACGCGAGTGGTCGGCACACCTGACGTTAGCAACGGTTCGAATCGGACCGAACGAACCGAGTCCATCAAGACGGTCGTGTCGAATCCATCGTTGAGCTGCAATTCGCCTCGCCGCCGTTCCAATCGCGCCACGCGACCCGTCGGCAGTTGCAATTGGAGGCGTCCCGAACGGACATTCAGGATCGTCGATTGGCGAAGCGTCTGGCTGACCCAGCGAAGCGTCTGACGACAGCTGTCGTGAGTGACTTCATCCGCCTGAGTTTGCTGGAGTGTTTGCCCAGAGGCCCGGAGGATTCCGGCAACGGGGACGATCATGATCGATACCAAAACGGTGCACGCGATCACTTCGATCAGACTGATGGCCGCTCGGCGGTGACGTGGCGCACTCACTGTGGCGGCCCCCACTGCGTTCGCAGCTGTTCGACCGGTTCGTCCTGGTCGATGCGATTGTCACCGTCGACATCCTGCCATGTCTGGACGTTGATAGTTATTAGGTTCGTCGAACCGGGGACGGATCGGTCGACTGTCAGCGTGATTTGGCTTTGCACGCCCGGGTACTCCGCGCCAGGGTTGGGCTGAATGGTGACGGCACCACTTAACGCCGAGGCGAACGCGGCAGGTTCGCTGAGCGTGACCTTGGTCGCTTCGATGGTCCGTTCCGCCTGGAACAGCAACGATTCGCGGACGTCCAGTCGGTGAGCCAGCGTCCGTGACTCTCTCAGCACTCGCGTCGCGGGCACCAGCAACAGAGCCAGTAGCATCGACCCGAGCGCGACATCCAAGAGCGTGGCTCCCCGGCGGGCCGTGGCTCTCGGCCGGGCAGGTCGGCGTCGATGGCCGCGTGCACATTCAGTGTGGTTTGACATCATGACGCCGTCCGGGTGACTTGACCATGAACGGCATCCACCTCAACCACATCGGCCACGCCGTCGGATCGCACCGTGATGCGTAGCGTACGGTCTGCGCCACCGGAAGGCTGAAACGTAATCGAGCGGCTGGACGTGTCCACACGCAGGGGCGTTTGCAGCGGCACCGTCCATCGTTGTTCGGGTCCAAGCGGACCGGCGGATTGAATCAGTTCGAACTCGATGTTCCCGCCCGAGCGGTTGGTGGTCACCTGAACGGCAGCACCAGTGGCGATCGCCGTGTTGCGTGCTTCGCGCAGCAGCCCCGCCAACTCGGCTGATAAGTCATTGACTCGTCGCCCGGCCACCCAGTCCGACTGGAACGTGAACGATCCAACGGTGGCCGCGGTCGCCAGCACGACAAGCACCAGAATCGCTTCGATGAGCGTCACGCCGCGACGTCGGGTTTCCACTGGGTGCACCTGAGAGAGCTGGCACGGTTCAAGACAAAAAAAGGCCAAGACGCGACCTGGCGGTTAACCAGGACAGGTCCTGACCTACCCCAAGAGACTTGGCTGCTGTTCGACTGCGAGTGTCGTCGCGAGCATCCTAGCTACGCTGTGTGAACGTTCCGGTCGAGCGTGTGTAGGTGTAGTTGCGCGAGATCTTTCGAATGCGATCGCGGGCGGCGGCATCGGCGTTTGACAGATAGCCCTCGCGAACCAGGTCGTTGACGTTGCGAGGAAAGCTGCCGACTTCCAAGAAGTAAGTCTGAGCCATCGCGTTGAGCGACGCGATTTCCTGCTCGGCGAGTTTGTCTTCGCTCTTGGCACGCATGGGAGCGACCGTGGCGACCGTGGCAGCGGCGACGACGGCCAAGATGACGACGGCGGCAATGACTTCCAGAAGCGAAAAACCACGATTCTTGCGGCGTTGCATCTTGTGCAGACTCCAAACGACGAGCGAAGGTGTTGAGAGAGGATCGATTCCATCTCGGGACTATTCCAAACGTAGGTTACGTTTTGCACACTGGTCGTCTGACACGGCCGATTTTTCGCAATCCCTATTGAACATTGACTTGACCAACCCCTTTCCTGCATCCGGCCGGATCGCCGCAGTCGACTACGGTACTGTTCGAATCGGTGTTGCTGTTTGCGATCCGGATCGCATCCTTGCTAGTCCACTGGAGGTTTATCCGGTGAGCACGGCGGAGACTGACGCAAAGTATTTTCAGAACCTAGCACGCAACGAGAAGCTGGTCGGATTCGTGGTGGGGCTTCCGATCCACTGTGACGGAGGGGAGAGCCAGAAGAGCCAAGAATCAAGACGGTTTGCTCGGTGGCTGGCGGACCAGACCGGACTGCCGATTCGGCTGTTCGACGAAAGGTTCACGACAGCTGCCGCAAAGCAAAAGATGGCTGCTGGCAACTATGGTCGCAAAGGAAAGAAGAAACGCGTGGATGCCATTGCCGCGCAGGTCTTGCTGGAGTCCTTCTTGGAGGCGTGCCGGTATCACGGCGCGATCACAGGACATCCTATCGATGCTGCCGCCGAAGGAGACCGACCGCTGGACGATCCCAAACCGCTAGACGGATAGGGCGCGCGCTCGGTCGCGAACGACTGTGCAAAGAAGTTTGGGAGTCACGGTTGGGCGATGGCGAAACGTTCAGGCCGCTTCTGAGTCCATTCCCAAGGCGCCCATCAGGTCCACAAAACGGGCTTCCGCTTCGCGTCGACGGGCGACTCGCTCGGAGACGCTCCAGCCAGACCGGATCCGCATCACCCGCCGAGAGATCTCGGCGTCAGCGGGAAGCGTCTCGTTTTGAGACACGGTGGTCACTTCGGCAACGGTTGGTTCGCAGGTCGCAGTCAACATTCCTTGATCCTTCTGAAAAGACTTGCCCGGCGTCCGCTGATCGTTGGCCCTCTGCCAAATCCAGTCGAGACGCCTTCGGCACTAGCCGTTAGGTGCATGCCGCGTGCCAAATCTTACGTTCGAATCAAGTGGAATATTTGATAGAAGCAGGATGTGCCGTAAAACACGACGTTTTTGGCTTGCAAATCGTCGGCCGGGTCACCGGACCGATCGATCAATCACGCTCCAGGTCAGCTGATTTTGGGACACCCGAAGACCGATTGTTCAAAGCCTTGCAAAGTTTGCAAATCTCGCGATGGCAAAACCAGAATGTCAGCCGTCGAGTCAGGGGGCAGTGCCAAACATTGGCAGATCTGGCGAAAGTGCGTCTGCTGGCACTGACCTTTGAGATCGACGTACTGGATTTGGTCAGCCGCGTCGTACAGCATCCCGTCCAGCTGTGGAGTGGCGGGATGTCCACCTGCTGACTGTGCACCGATGCCCGGTCGCCAGACGAACGAGCCGTCCAGTTCCAGGAACATTCCCGGCAGTGACTGCAGCTGTCGGCAAGCCACCTCGAAAGAGCAAGTCAAAGGTCCTTGGCTCGGGCCGTAGAGATAGATGTGAAATGGTTTCATAAGACCATGGCATCCAAGCAGGAATCGGTTTGCTGCCGGTGAACTTGACTCACGTTGCCTGGTTTTCCTAGCGTGCCCCAGGTTGTGGTGTGCGTCCGCCGCAGCCAGCCATCCGATTCGGGCTGTCCCTCCTCGTGACCGAGACTCGATCTGTGACAGGATTGCTCTGCGACAAGCCGATCGCGGATCGAATAGTGATGGCGTCGGTCGCGCTGCTGCTTGCGATCTGTCTGGTGGGCAGCAACATCGCGATCGCGCAGGCTCCCGTGAATGCCGCCGCCGATGGGCCGGGCGAGGGCTACGTCGAACTGAACCTCAGCGGGCCGGTCAAGCTTCCGGCACTGGTCGAAGCGATCAGCCGCCAGTTGGAAGTTCGATTCCTTTACAGCACCGACATCGCCAATCGCAGCGTGACGGTCTACACACCGGCGCGGCTTCCCAAGAGCGCCCTGCCTGTCTTGTTGGGGACACTGCTGCGAGGAGAAAACTTGGCAGTTGTCGATTCCGATGTGCCCGGATGGAAGCGGATCGTCGACATTGCTCAAACGGCTCGATCGGCTGAACTAGGTGATGCAGCGGAGGTGTTGGGCCGGGATGGTCCGGCGGCAGCTGTCACGCAGGTGTTCCAACTGAAACACCTCGACGCGAAGGCAATCTCCACCAATACGCTGAAGGAGTTTTTGTCTGAGAAAGCGCCTTCTGTCTTGAGCCTGTCGGACTCCGGTTTACTGATTGTGACGGACTACGCCAAGAACGTGCAGACCATCGGCGAACTGCTCAAGTTGATCGATCGTCCACGGGGCGAAGCGGTGCTAGAGTTCTATGAGCCACGCACTCGAGACACGGGTGGCCTCCTTCAGCAGGTCAATGACTTGATTCAAGCCAAGGACGGCGTGGGCGCGGCGCTGTCAGGCAAAGCGCAGCTGTTCGGGGACACCTCCGGAAAACGGATCATCGTTGCGGGCAGCCTGGACGCAGTCACCACGGCGATGCGTCTGCTTCAGCAACTGGACAGTGGCACCCGGCTGAGGACGAAGGTTTATCGGCTGCAGAATCTGACGGCTGAACGAGCGGATCTGTTGGTGCGCGGTCTGGTCGATCGACAGTCATCGGAGCGATTGATCGAGACGACGACGGACGAAGAGGGCAACCTGTTGATCCTGAGAGCGTCCGAGGTGATTCACACCCAGTTTGAACAACTCTTGCTGCAGCTGGATCGGCCGGCGGGCACCGACGAAAGCCCGATTCGCTTCTATCGCTTGAAGAACGCTAATTCGATTGAAGTGCTTTATTCGTTGTTGGCGCTTCAGCAAGCCAGCACCGTCGTGCCAGCGGGGCTGACGGGGAACGCCGGCGGGTTTGGATCGCTGGGTGGACTTGGTTCGCTGGGCGGGCTGGGATATCCCGGATCGCTGTTTGGCGGCGGCTTAGGCACGGGTGTGTTCCCGGCCATGGGACTTGGGGCGGGGGGCAATCAGTCGGTTCAGATGCCGCCACCGATCGAAAATCGCACACCATCGCTCGGCAACTCCAATCGCAACGCCGCTCTTGGTGGCATGAATGACGAAGGGGTTGGCAGTACAACTGGCAACGCCCAGCAATTGACCGGCCAGGGTCTTGGCGGCTTGGCCGGGCAAGGATTTGGTCTTGGCGGGCTGGGGCAAGTCGCCACCTTGCCGGGAGGCGCACGGGTCTCGGCCGATACGGGTACGAACAGCTTGATCGTCGTCGCACCAGCTAATGTCCAGCCAATCTACGAGAGGCTGATTGAGTCGTTGGATCAGCGACGGCCGCAGGTGATGATTGAAGCGGAGATCGTGGCGGTCGACACGTCTGATAACTTCTCGCTGGGCGTCGAAGTCAGCGGGGGTGACCGCCAAGGTGGGCGTCGTCTATTTAAGTTCACCTCCTTTGGTCTCAGCGAGGTCGACGCGGACACGGGAGCCCTCACGGTGCAGCCAGCGCTCGGGTTCAATGGGGTGTTGATTGATCCAGATGTGGCGGATGTGATCGTTCAGGCATTGGCGTCACACCAACGTGGGCGCGTGTTGGCTTCTCCAAAACTGTTGGTCAACGACAATCAGACGGGCATGCTGGAGAGCGTCGCCAGCATCCCATTCCAGAGCGTCAACGCGTCGGACACGATTGCCACGACCAGTTTGGGGGGCGATCAGCAGGCCGGTACGATCGTCACAGTGACTCCCCATATCAACGAAGACAATCATCTTCAGTTGCAATTCGAAGTCGAGTTCAGCACGTTTGTGGGCGACGGCTCGGCCACCCTGCCACCGGCACGACAGATCGATCGGGTCAGCAGCGTGGTCACCATTCCTGATGGCAAGACGGTGATCGTCGGTGGTTTGAAACGGTCCAACGATCGCCGCAACTTCACCGGAGTGCCCTGGATCGAGAAGATCCCGGTCCTACGCGAATTGACAAGCCTGAAATCGGAAAACCTGTCGACGACGTCTTTCTTTTTGTTCATTCGTCCGGTCGTTCTTCGCGACTCTCGGTTTCGAGATCTGCGATACTTGAGTGATCTTGAAACCGCCAAGGCTGAACTGCCCGCCGACTTCCCTGTCTCCCGGCCGATCCTGATTCCATGCCCGACGCCACCCCCGACGACGGAGAGCCGATCGGCGCTGAGCTATCCCTCCGTACCCGCAACGACGCTGGGACCGGAAGTGATCTTGGACGGAGAAACGATTCTGGACCAGGAAGTGATCGTGGACCAATCGGTGATCGAGGGACCGTCACTGCAGGAGTTTCCGACCGCGGATCCGCAGCCGATCGCGCCACTGTTTCAGCCGACGCCGAGATAGCCGACCTGGTAGCGGCCTTCGGTCAGTCACCAAAGGCCGATCTCTCTGACTGGAAGCCGTGTCCCGAGTTCGTCAGCCGGCTGAGCATCGGATTCGCTCGACGACATCGGCTCGTCGGGCTTCAGCATTCTGATCGACTCTACGTGGCGATCTGCGATCGTGCGGGCTACGAGTCGATCGACGTGGTCACGCGATACTTGAAGGCGCCCGCCGAGCCGTTGCTGGCCACGGCGGATGCAATCGAAGCCGCGATCAACGCCGCCTACAGCGGCCAGTCCAGCCAGGCCCAGCAGGTGATCGATTCGATCGATCGTGATGCGGTCTTGAGTGATCTACAAAACCTTCGCGAAGACTTGTTGGAAACGGACGGACGCGCTCCGATCATCCAGCTGGTCAATCACCTGCTATGTGACGCGGTCAGCTCCGGTGCATCCGATGTCCATATCCAGCCGTACGAGGACCGAGTGGTCGTCCGTCAGCGGATCGATGGCGTTCTGTTCGATTCGTTTGACATCCCAAAATCAGTTCAGGAGGAGGTGCTGACTCGGATCAAGGTCTTGGGCAAGATGAACATCGCCGAGAAACGACTGCCTCAAGACGGCCGCGCGACAGTGCAGTTGGGTGACCGCGTCGTCGACCTGCGAATCGCGTCTCTGCCGACCAGTCACAATGAACGGATCGTCATTCGCTTATTGGACAAGAGCGCCAAACTGTACTCGTTGGCTCAGATCGGAATGCCCGATCACGACTATCAGCGGTTTGATCAGCTGATTCGGCGCGACCATGGCATGATCCTGGTGACCGGTCCGACCGGCAGTGGAAAGAGCACGACCCTCTACAGCGCGCTCCAGGAAATTAACTCGCACGATCTGAACGTGCTGACGCTGGAGGATCCGATCGAATACCAGTTGGAAGGGATCAGCCAGACGCAGATCAACGAAAAGAAAGGGATGACGTTTGCGTCGGGGATGCGGAGCGTTTTGCGTCAGGATCCCGACATCATCATGGTGGGCGAAATCCGGGATGCCGAGACAGCTGTGATGGCGATTCAGGCTTCGCTGACGGGACACTTGGTGTTCAGTACGCTGCACACCAACGATGCCGCCAGCGCCGTCACGCGACTATTGGACTTAGGGATCGAGCCCTACTTGGTCAGCAGTTCCCTGGTTGCGTCTTTGGCCCAGCGATTGGTCCGGCGACTCTGTTCATCCTGCAAACAATCTGATCCTGAATCGGAATCAAGGTTACCACCGCTTCCACCCGAGTTGGATTCGGCAAAGGCTGTTCTGCAGTTGTCAAAGCCGGTCGGCTGTGACGAATGCCGTGGAACTGGATTCCGAGGACGTATCGGACTTTTCGAATTACTGGTCATGGATGACGCGTGCCGCGAACTGATTCAGACACGTTCGAACGCTTCCAGGATTCGTGAAGCAGGTCTTGGTGGCGGCATGCGTTTGCTTTCCACCGACGGACTATTGAAGGTCCGTCAGGGCGTGACAACGATCGACGAGGTCCTGCGTGTGACGTCGATTGGCGGGACGTGACTTTCTGTGAGTTTGTGTGTCTCGGCCGTGCTAAGATGCTGGCGTCCGATTCATCACTTCGCCAGATCGCTTCACCGCATCGTGGCGTCGATCTTCTCGCTGACGTAACGCTCGCATGTTTTTCAGATCTCAGTCACTGATTCTCCGGATTGCTCAAGGTCTGGCAGGCGGTTGTTTGTTGATGGTTCTAGCCGGATCAGACTCAACGGCGGTGGAAGTCGGCGCCCCGTCCCGTGGCAGTCGACCCGCTTGGACAGCTTCCAAAGTCATGGGTTCGCCGGAACCCTCATTGCCCTACACGACCGAACAAGTCTTCGCGGACGTGTCGCTGGACCGGCCGACCGAAATGATTCGAGTCCCTGGGACGCCATGGTGGATCGTCACCCAAGTGAACGGAGAAGTCCTGGTGTTTCGCGACGACCAAACCGATCGTCAGCTCCAGCAAGTGATGCATGTCAACGAGTGCGTCCCCGGCGCGATGCAGGCGATGGGGATTGTGTTTCATCCCGACCAAGAGAGGTATCCCTACGCATTCATCAGCCTGCTTCAGCGGAAGAAGGATCCCCAAGGTGCCTGGGTGATTCGAGTCCGCGTCGACAGCCTTGCTCCGCCAAGGCTCGATGCAAGTAGCGCAGCGACCGTGTTCAAGTACGACAGCGGTGGACATACCGGTGGATCGATGCACTTCGGCCCCGACGGATATCTGTACGTTTCGGTAGGCGACGCCCAGCCACCCAACCCGCCCGATGCCGACGAGACGGGGCAAGACTTGTCCGATCTGGAGGCTTCGATCTTGCGGATTGATGTCTCGCGCGAAGTCGGCGGCCCCGTTTACACGATCCCCGAGAGCAACCCGTTTGTCGGTCGACCCGGCGTCCGTGAAGAGATCTGGGCCTTTGGGTTTCGCAACCCTTGGAAGATGTCGTTTAGTCCGACCGATGGGTCGCTCTGGACCGGGGATGTCGGGTGGGAGATGCAGGAGATGGTTTATCGTGTGAAGCGAGGAGCCAACTACGGCTGGAGCATCAAAGAGGGATCGCAGGTTATCAAGGCCGATCAGCAACCCAAGATCCCTATCACTCCACCGATCGTCGAGCACTCACACATTGAGGCCCGTTCGGTCACAGGCGGCTACGTTTGGACCAGTGATCGCATCGGAGATCTAAAGAACGCCTACATCTATGGCGACTGGATGACCGGCAAGGTCTGGGGGCTACGGAATGACCGAGACCGCGTGACTTGGCATCGCGAGTTGGCTGACACGCCGCTACAGATCATCTGCTTTGCGCTGGATGCTGATGGCGAGGTCTTGCTGGTCGGATACGACGGCACGATCCATCGCTTGGTCCCGCAGTTCAATTCGGCAAACACCGAGTTCCCAAGCTTGTTGAGCGAGACGGGGCTGTTTCGTGATGTGCAGGAAGAGTCAACCTATCCCGGGGTATGGGAATACAACCTCGGCGCCCATCACTGGGCTGACGGAACGTGGTCCCGCCAGTGGATCGCGCTGCCGGGCACAACTCCGCTGGAGCGGCATTCACGCGACGAATGGACGGTCGGCCAGGCAAAAGGCTCTTTCGATTTTCCCTCCGGCAGCGTGCTCGCCAAGACCGTCTACTACGACCCCGCTGGCGAAGAACAGGGAGTTCCCAGGCGACTTGAAACGCAACTGCTTCACCGATGGGGCGATGCTTGGCGGGCCTACAACTACGTTTGGAAATCGGATCAGAGCGATGCGGTTTTACAAGCCAATGAACCGTCGACCGTACAGATCCAGGTTCACGATCCGTCGTCGTCCACTCAGCGGCGAACCCAAAGGTGGACCCACAACAGTCGGGATCAATGCCTGCTGTGTCACATCTGGCGCGCGGGCACGGTGCATGGATTCCAGTTGAATCAGCTCACGGCGGCCACACCGGCGAATCGCAGTAGCGCCGAGCCGACTGAATTGGCGCGGCTGATCGCCGAGGGTGTGATCGCCGATCCTGGTCAAAACGTGACGCCCATCGTGTCACCGCACGACAACCGTCAGAACCTGGAAGCCAGGGTACGCACCTACTTGCACCTGAACTGCGCCCACTGCCATCGTCGCGGTGGTGGTGGATCGGCCGCGTTCACGTTGATCTCAGGGCCGCCCCTAAAGAAGCTGGGAATCATCGACGCCGAGGTCACTCAGGGCGGGTTTGGAATCAAAGAACCGCGCGTCGTCGCCGCTGGCGAACCTGAACGAAGCGTCCTGCTCTATCGCATGGTCAAAGGTGGCAGAGGCCACATGCCCCAGTTCGGAACCAGCGAGGTTGATCGACGGGCGGTACGGTTGATCCACGATTGGATTCAAGGACTGGGTGACGATTCTGAATCGGAGCGGGATGCGATCGCGGAAACGCTTGAATCGGCCGACGTCCAATCAGTCGAAGCCCTGGCGTCGGACTGTTTGCAGTCGACAGAGACGGCATTGAACCTGGCGATCGCGTCTGCTGAACCCCGCGTTTCGGCGACTCTGCGTCAACGCTTGGCGGAACTTGCGGCCCAAACTGGGCGACCCGAGGTCGCCGATCTGTTCGAGCCGTTCCTGCCGGCCGACCAACGAGTGGAGCGACTGGGTGCCAGCATCGATTTGGATCAAATCCTCGCACTGGAGGGAAACGCCGACGCGGGGAGATCGCTTTTCTTTGAGTCCGCCGGTGTCAGCTGCAAGCAGTGCCACCGCATGGGTGAGCGACCGACGTCGCTGGATCACGAAGTGGGACCCAACTTGGCCACGCTTGATGGGAAACGCACGCGGCGAGAGATCTTAGAGAGCATCGTTGATCCGTCGGCCAAGGTTGAACCAAAGTACCAATCGCAGATCGTATTGACCGTCGACGGTCAGGTGCTGAGTGGACTGTTGAGAAGTGAAACGGACGAGACCATTGAGCTGATCGACAGTTCGGGCAAGCTCATCGTTGTGGCTGCCGATGACGTGGACGCTATGCGGCCCAGCAAGAAATCACTGATGCCTGAGCAGTTGCTTGCCACGTTCACCGCTCAGCAAGCCGCCGACTTGCTGGCGTTTTTGATAAAGAACAAGTAGCGTGGGCGAGATCCCGATTCACTCTCGTAGGGCGTTGGCACCTACACATCTATCGACACCCTCCCTGGGGAGGGTGAATTCGGCTACACCGATCTTGTGTCGATACCAACGCCCGGAGGGAGACTGATGACGGGTCATTCGAATTACGGTCCCGCGTAGAGCAACGCGAACTGGTAGACGCCGGATGAGTGGCCGTCGCTGAAGGCGATGTTGTAGGCATAGTTGCCAACAGGGCGCATGCCGGTAATGGTCAACGGTGCGGCCTCGGCGGCACTCAACACAGGCAGCATGGTGGGTACCGCTTTCTCCTGATTGGATTGCTTTTTTTCGCGGCACAGCGCGCACGGGCAGACGCTTCGAAGCTGGCCGGTGGACCACTTCGTCGTCGTGCCGTCGGACCAGATAATGGATACGCCCGAGTTGCCCACCCTCTGAAGTTCAGTGGGGACAACATGGCCGCCGGTCGGTGATTGACTTGAGTTCGATGTCATTGGGCTTCATTGTGCCGAGCTGGCAACGGCGATCGGTTGGCAGGGTCAGGATGGCGTGCTTTCACGTCGATCCACCCAGCGGCGCGACTTGGCTTGGAATCTTGGCAGGGTGCCAAGAGGTACCACCTGGACACTGACACGCATGGCCAAACGTTCTTTTAGCAGGCCCTCTAGTCGACTTGCATCGGAGGGCTCTAGCTCCGCCTCCAAGTCCAATTGGTCCATTTCGTTTTGGCGTGTGGCGACCATGCGGAATTCTGCCGTGGCATCGACCTCGCGGACGATCGCCTCGATGCTGCTTGGGAAGACATTGACGCCGCGGATCACCATCATGTCGTCGGTCCGTCCGGCCACGCCACCGCGTAGCCAAAGGAATCGGCACTCCGACGAATGGTCGCGCGAAGCTCTTACCATGTCGCCGGTGCGATACCGAATTGCGGGACCACCAACACGACCCAGGCTGGTGAGCACCAGTTCCGCGGGTTGGTCCGGTGCCGCCGGCAAGCCGCCAGGGTGCTGGTCGCTGAACTGCAAACACTCGGCGATGAACTCCGATTCAATCACGTGCAGTCCTTGGCCATCGCGACTACCGAAGCCCCAGGCGCCGACTTCGCTGGCGCCGCTGTGGTCGACGACGGTCGCGCCCCAAGCGTCTTGGATGCGGCTGCGAATTGCCGCGATCGACCCACCCGGTTCGCCGGCGACGATGAGTCGGGTAACCGGCAATGACGGCAAGTCCATTCCGCTGGACTTGGCGACTGATGCAAGGTGCAGTGCGTACGTGGGGGTGCAACAAACCAGAGTGCATTCCAGGTCGGCGATCATCTTCAGTCGAGCCTCGCTGGACAGTCCGCCGCCGGGGACCACCGTCGCTCCGCGATCAACCAATGCGTCGTGCGCCGTCCAGAAGCCAATGAAGGGTCCGAACGAGAACGCCATCATGGCAACGTCGTCTTCGGTCACATCTGCGGCATCCAGCACGTATTGCCAGCATTCGATCCACCATCGCCAATCTTCCCTGGTGTCCAAGACCGGAAGCGGGTGACCGCTCGTCCCGCTGGTCTGGTGCAGTCGCACATAGCGGGATGCTGGTAAGTCAAACAGGGATGCCGGTTGCCCAGAGCGGTGGTGATTTCCAGCCAAATCGGACTTGGTCAGCAACGGCAATTCGGCCAGCTGGTCGAGAGACCGAAGCGGAAGATGCAAACCCTCGAGCCTCTGGCGGTAGAACGGCCGCTGGATCACCGTCCTCAACAAATCGTTCAGACGCTTGAGCTGGAAATCGGCAAGCTCATCGGCTGCGGCGTTCCGCAAGTGCTGTCTTGAGATAGGCATGGCTGACGTAGTCTACGAACCCGAGAGGGGTTTAGGGAGCTGAGTGGCCCACACGGCAAAGGGACGCGTTTTTCGATTGTGAAGAAACGATGAGTTCTCAACGGCTGGGCGTTGATGGTCTGGGGGCGCGTTGTCATTCTTGGGGCGATTTGGGCTGACGACCCCTCAGTTTGCCCTCTTTGCCGCCACTTGAGCTCTGCTGAATATGAACACTCGGACAGCCAGTGCATCTCGCCGTCGCCATTTTGGTTTCACGTTGATCGAGATGCTGGTCGTGATTTCGATCATTGGCATCCTTGCCGGTTTGTTGCTTCCCGCGGTTTCGAAAGCTCGGGAAGCTGCCCGTGGTGCCCAGTGCCAAAATCGACTGCGTCAGATGGGCATCAGCTTTCAAGGAAAGACGCTCAACGACGCCGGAGGAGCATTTTGCAGCGGCAATTTTGACCCGGGGCGCGATGGTCCGCCAACTGAGATTGGTTGGGTTTCGGACTGCGTCACTCGTAGCGTCCTGCCAGGGGAGTTGATGTGCCCGAGCAATCCAGCGCTTACCGCCAAGGGATTGCAGTCGATGCTGACGATCCCGGAAGACAACTCAACAGGCGGTGTGGAAGAGGCTGATCACGCGTATCGGCTGGGCAGCGAAACAAGCACCTCGGTGATGGGGACGACGATCACGAACATCTCCCGGTCGATTGGCGACAATAATTACGGACCAGACACCGCGGACCGCGTCGACTTGATCAAGCGAAAGATGCTGGACGAGGGCTACAACACCAACTATGCCCCCAGCTGGTTCATGGTCCGGGGCGAGTTTTCCCTGGACGAACATGGAAACCTGGTGTCTTCCGATTCGGCGGTCACGGTTCCCCTGGGCACAAGTGACGAGCGACGCACGGCGGCCAAGGGTCGGTTTGTTACGACGGGGCCGCTGACAGTGCGTCAACTGGATAATGGTCGAACGCCAGGAAGCACCGTGCCGCTGCTATGTGACGCCCAAGCGACCGGATTCGTTTCGACCACGATTGACCAAGAGAAACTTCCCGCTGGTAGCCCTTACGTCATCGAGTTGGTCGGACGCCCGGTATTGAAAACGGGCGTGATGGCCTCAGGCCCCTACTCGGCTAACTTTGACGTATTGGAGATTCCCAGCTTCGACACTCCGGCCACTCCCGTCCGCGAAGGCGCCTCGGGTTGGCTACGAGCGTGGAACTTCGAGATGCTGCAAGACTATCGGGCGATCAATCCCGTCCATGGTGGGACGGCAAACGTTCTGATGGCCGATGGATCGGTGCAAACGCTCTACGATACGAACAACGATGGCTTCATCAACAATGGCTTTCCGGCAACGTCACCCTTTTGGACCAGCGGTGATGTCGAAGCAGGGCCGTTGGTATTGGCAAGCTACTACAACCTGATTTCCAAGGGCGAGGAAAACTAAGCTCCCGCATGAGTGTTGACCAATCCGCCAAGCTGATTTGTGGTGCCTGCAACCACACGAATGAGAGCCAAGCCAAGTTCTGCGACAGCTGTGGTCATCCGCTTTACGAAAGTTGTCACGGCTGCAACAAGCCCGTCTCGCTGGGGCAAAAGTTCTGCGGCCATTGCGGATTTGACTTGGCTGGCGAACTACGTAAACGCCGCACCAAGTACGAAGATCTGCTGGCGAAGGCGATTGTGGCGACCAAACGTCACGAGTACGACGAAGCCCTTTCGTTGCTTGGCAGCGTGGCGTCAGTCGAAGACTTTCGCTTTCGCGACGTTGCGACGAGTGCGTCGATTGCCCGCGACAAAGTCACGCAAATGCGTAGCCAGGTCCATTCGGGAGCAGCGGCGGCGATCCAATCCGCCAAGCAGGCATTCGCCGACGGAGACCGGAAGCAGGTCGTCAAACTGCTCGAGCCGATCCCTGATCCATTGATGGATGATGACGCTCGCCGAATCCTGGGCGAGTCATCCAACTTCATGCAGCAGTACACATTCCTAAAGAGCGAGCTCAAGGATGCCCTGGACAAGAAGGACTGGATAATCTCCGGAAGTCTTCTGGACCAATTGCTAGACTTGGATCCGGAACACACCAAGCACGTGAGTTTGGCCGGGAAAGTTGCGGAAAAGCTGAAGGGACGAGCGGAAAGGCGACTGGCGAAAACCGAGTACGACAACGCGGTCGCTTCGCTCGATGCCGTTCCCTCGATCGCTCAGGATGAAGCTTTTCGGGACCTACGTGACCGCATCGACAATGCAGCTTGGTTGGCTGCGCAATTCGACGGCGAGCCCTACGCCAATGCAACGCTCGGTCGATTGGCCATGCGATTCAACAAGGAAGTACCGACAGACAAGCAGGCTTCTGAATTGGTCAAGCAACTGGCCGTTGCGGTCAAGCAACCTCCGGTGCATCCACGTGCTGCTTGGTCAAAATGGAAGGCCCCCGCAACCAGTTGGCTGGGTGGTGATGCGAGGGTATTTGCTCGACCGACCTCGCTTGAAGTCAGCGAAGCGGCCAAGTCTCGAAAGTTTTGGGGAGGTCACTGCGCGGCGATCGGCTTGGCGCTGCAGGGCTTGGGTCTGACGCGAGTCCAAGAACAGTTTGCACCCAAGAAAGGCGTGCTAGGTGGCGGTGTTGGTGGCAAGTCCAAGATCGCCTGGGGACTGGACATTGGTTCGTGCGGCATCCGAGGTGCCTTGCTGCGAATGGAAAAGGGCGATGAGAAACCAGTCGTTCTGGAGACCTACGAATCGGAGTTCGCTTCCCCGTTGTGCCGCTTCGGCGCCGAGTCAAACGCCGACGAGTTGATCAATGAGGCGATCAAAGAGTTTCTGGAGAAGGTTCAGGTCGATAAGACGCCGGTTTGGGTGAATCTTCCGGCAAGCGACCTGGTTAGCCGCTTTGTGATTTTGCCGCCGGTGGACGACAAGCAAGCTCAGAAGTTGATGGATGCCGAAGCATCGGGCCGCATTCCGATTCCGATCGAAGACCTCTACGTGATCAAGTGGGTGCTCGATCGCCCCAAGAAAAAGAAGAAAGACAAAGAGACCGATGGCCGCGGCCGGCCGGCGTTCATCGGTGCGGCTCGCAAGCTGGTCGTCGAAAACCGTGTCAACATCTTGACGGAGTCTGGTTTGAAAGTCAGCGGACTTCAGAGTGATGCGGTTGCCCTGATGAACTTCATCGCGTTCGAGTTTGATCAATTGCATCCCGTCGCCGATCAGACGAAGGCCGATGACGAGTCGAATTCGGAGAGTGTGGACGAAGCGTTGGACGACGATTTGGCGGATGGGGCATCGTCATCCAAAGTCCCAAGCGTTGCGATCCTGGATGCGGGTGCCTCGAAGACAACGCTCTTGTTGGTCTCCCGCGAATCCTTTTGGTTTTGGGCTCATGAATCGGGTGGCGAAGACCTGACAGCACGGCTTGCAAAGGCGACCAAGCTGAAGCTGGGTGAAGCCGAGCCGATCAAGCGAACACCCGCCACGATGAAGCACCCGCAGTCAGATTACCAAGGGATCGAGCAGCGGATGGAAGAAGTCCGCGGACGTCTACGGAAGTTCTACGATCAAGCGCTCAATGAACAACCTGAATTCGATGTCCGCGAGACTTGGTGTGTCGGCAGTGGGTGCTTGACCCACGCCTGGCTCCGTCGCGTCGTGCTCAAGAATGTTTCTTAGCGACGTCGGCGTCGACGCACCGTGACCATACCAATACCCATCGCGGCGATCGCCATCGCCGATGAGGGTTCGGGGACTGCCGTGATGGTGACTCGGAGGCTGGCAAGTCCTGGATTGAATCCGGTGGGACGGTTGGCGAATCCCGCGAAGGGATCGGCCCCATCGACCAGGGTGATCAAGCCGTTTTCGTCCGCTCCCTGGTTCGGCCCACCCTGCCCAGGCGGCAATCCACTGAGCAAGCCGTTTGCCGCCGAAGTGTTGAAGTCGTTGACTTCCGTTCCGGCATCGTAGACTCGCGTCAGATCAAAGGTTAGAGAGGTTCCGAACGCCGCCCCAGCCAGGCTGGACAGGTCGAACGCCAAGGGGTCTGAGTTGCCCAGGAAGAAGTCATTCGACGGCACGACCATCGTTCCCAACGTGAGGTATCGGTTCAATCCCGACAAATCCACGTCGAGCGGACCCGATGTCGCCGATCCACCGGGTGCAGTGGCTCCCCCAATCGTTTCGCTGACGCCTGCGAACGCGGTGGTCAGCGGTCCGGTGTTGCCATCTTCCGCTAATCGTTCGAGTTCCGTCGATGCTGCCGCTCCGGTATCGAACAGGTCAAACGTACCGTCATGAAAGCCGGCAAAGACAGGTGTGATGTACGTTCCGCCCGACGGGCCGGTGTTTTCGATCGTCACGAGAACCGTGTCCGCCGAGAGTTGGCCCACGCAGGCACCCAAGAGGCAAACCAATCCGGTCAGCCGCGAAAGAGAGATCATCATTAGAAGCTCACAACAACAAACTTGTGGGGAATTCAACGGAGCGCGCCGCGTTGCGACACTCCGAGCACGAGTGAGTCGTTCAGAAGAGTGAACGATGACAGACTTTTTTCGCATCCACGCGAGAAAATGGGATGGGGCGACGTTACCGAGCCCATCACGGTGCCACGCACTAGCGTCCGGTTACGATATCTCTGGCAAATCGCTAGCGACTGTTGGCGCTGACTGCCGCCGCGCATCCGACAGCCTGCCGCTGGCACCGGGCTCGCCCCAGTGTTGCGCTAAGTGACAGCTACCCATCGGCCGGACCCCCCAACGTTCCCTGTTGCGATCCACGCCGACTCAAGCGGCGTGGATCGCGACAGGGATTTCGTTTTCGGCATTAGTAGCTGCCATTTGCCGTCCAACCGGGACGAGCCCGGCCGAAACGTGTTCCAAGCACGCTACTAAGAACTAACAGCCAATCGCCAACAGCCTCTTTCTCCTCCCTGACCGCTGACGGCTAAAACCTAACCACGCCGATCGTCCGATTTTGGCATCGCCCGCAAACGCCGGGCAATTCTCTCTCTCGCCTCGGCGGAAAGCGATTGATCCGTTGATTCGACAAGTTTGCGAGCGGCCTGATCGACCTGACGGAGTTGGCGGACCACCTTGCGACAGGGGCCGCAAACCAGCCAATGACCGGCAACCGCCATTCGTTCCCACCACACCAGGCGACGATCCAGCGCGTCGCTTCGGAGCCGGCGATGCTGGTCACATCGCAGGTTCAGGATCAGGTCGATTCGCTTGAGCGTTTTCCGAAACATGCCAGTTCATCATGAGTCATCCGGTAGCCCAATCCGATTCGAGCAGTGGATCAGGGTGACCAGACTCCGTATTTCTCCAAACACTCTCGCAGAAACAGTCTGGCTCGGTATAGG
The DNA here is from genome assembly GCA_039196805.1 of Planctomycetota bacterium. Taxonomy (GTDB): domain Bacteria; phylum Planctomycetota; class Planctomycetia; order Pirellulales; family Pirellulaceae; genus JBCCUO01. Next base: position 21,109 of record JBCCUO010000001.1, read on the forward strand.
CGAGCCGCCAAGTTGTCGACTCGTATTTGCAGCAGTTCGGCCGCTTCTTGTGGCCGCAAGTCATCCAACACCCGAAACACGAATGCCGACCGCAAGGTGTCGGGCAATTCGTCGATGCAGACTGAAATCTGCTGCTGAATCTCGTTGGTTGTTGCCGACTCGAACGGATTCGACCCGGACTGCGCCGGGCATGCCTCAAGAGGGTGATCTGGATCGTCGGTCCCCAGTTGCCCGTCCCGGGACAGCCTTCGAAAGTGGTCGCCGATCTTGTGCCTCAAGATTCCGATCAGCCAGGTTTCACGAGAAGACCTGGCCGCGAATCGATCTGAGGCTCGGATCGCCGACAGGAAGGTTTCCTGCACCAGGTCTTCGGCGGTCGCCGAAACGCGAACACGAAGCAGTGCATAGCGATACAGCCGATCGCCATACTGATCCAGCCAATCAAGCGCCGCCTGTGTTGCGTCGTCGTCTTCAAGGGGGGCCCGCGGCATCGGAGGCGTCGAACCAGGTAGCGAGGTCGCATTCAGAGTGACAGACAAGGGATGGGTCATGAAATGCCCAATGCAAGGCGACGTCCGCCATGATGCGGCATAAAACTCGGACCCACGCCGCAAACCCACGCCCGAAACGCGATTCGAACCTACGCTTGCTGCGCAGCGGCCGGGAAAGCACTGTTCTGAACGGACGTTTCACGACCGCAGCCTGATCACTCCAAACGCGATTAACTGAGATGGACTCGCATCCCTCCCTTTCGAACCAGGCGAAACAGTCGTTTCAAGCTGTTTCCGTGATCGCGACGGTGATGGTCGTGCTGATCCACTATCAATCGGCCACCACCGCTGCAACGATCGGTTCGTCAACCGTCAACGGAATCCTGCAGGAGTTCCTCTGTAATGGCCTGTGCCGGGTCGCCGTTCCCTGCTTCGCCTTGGCCGCCGGACTCTTCTACTTCCGAAGTGACGATGGTAGTTGGAGTTGCTATTGCAGGAAGTGCACGCAACGAGCCCGAACGGTGTTGTTGCCGTACTTCATCGTCGCGTCGATCGCGATCACCGCGTGGTTGGTCAACCAACGGCTGACGGGCGACCTCGTGTCGCTGACGCCCATCGAGTTTCTGTCCGCTTGGGTGATTCGACCACCGGCTGAACAGTTGTGGTTTCTGCGTGACCTGATGGTGCTGGTGACGCTGGCACCGGTGATCGGCGTTCTGTCTCGGCGAACTCCCAACGGAGTACTGGCTCTGACCGGTTCGCTCTGGCTAAGTGACGTCCAACCGTTCCCGGTCGTCGGAGGTTGGTACGCACTGAACAACGAGACGTTGTTCTTCTTCTGCATGGGTAGTTGGCTGGTGGCTCGACCGGAAGTCTTCGATCGTGTCGGGGGACTTGGTCGTGTCGCAACGTCATTGGCAATCACCGCTTGGCTGACCGCCATTGGATTGCGAATGGTCGTGAGCCCAATATTCGACAACTGGTATGTGACCGAGTACACGTTGGCGGGACTCCTGATCCAGCGTGCTTCGATCGTCTTGGGCTCCGTCTGCCTCTTTCGACTTGCGTGGGCCATCCGCGGGATCATCTTCAGCCGGTTGGCGGGTACGGCTTTCTTCGTATACCTGATTCACGAGTTTCCGCTGCGCGCCGTTGCCGAGCGAGTCAGCGATCGATTCGTTGATCCGGACGTTCGTTTTTGGCTATTGAGCCCGTTGGTTGTGATCGGCTGCTTCCTGCTGGCTGAGGCGATGAACCGTTGGCTCCCCTGGGCAGTCGAAGTACTCACTGGAGGCCGAACAATCAATGCAGCACAGAGGTTGGCCGCGCGATAGGCATTCCCCCAACGTCACATCGAATTGGCGGGCCAGCTATCTTGGGAAGTTGAATTCCATCTCGCCAAAACGGTGACCCCATGAGTTTCGGACGTCCTCGCTTGCTACTTGTCAGTCTGGTTGTCTGTTTGACTTGGGTCGGGTCGACTTCGTCCAGCGACGCTCAGGTCCCGTCGGTCGTCAGTCCGTTTCAATCCGGTGGCTTCCAGTGGCATGTCGGCCCTCCACTTGTCTCGGTGAATCTGGATCGCCTGCCCGATTCTCCGCAGTACCCTTGGGTCGCGATCAAGGACCCTAGTGTGGTCCGACATGACGGTCGGTGGCATCTCTTCTGCACGCTCCGCAACACAAAACAAGGAGATGGGAGGATCCGCATCGGCTATGCCTGCTTCGCCTCGTGGGAAGACGCATCGGAATCGAAGTGGGAACTCTTGGAGTTAACACCCGGCTATCACGGAGCACCGCAGATCTTCTACTTTCGGCCCCATCGACTCTGGTACCTGATCTATCAGGCGGTCGATCAGACTCGCAATCTGTCCTACGGACCGTGCTATTCAACGAACGCCGACATCACTGACGCATCGGCATGGACGCTCCCCAGGCCCCTCTACGTTGTGCCAGAAGGAACCAAGGCTGGGCTCGACTACTGGGTGATCTGCGACGGTTCAAAAGCGCATTTGTTCTTCACGACACTCAACGGCAAGATGTGGCGAAGCGAGACCGCCTTGCAGGACTTTCCCGACGCAGGTTGGAGCGTTCCCGGCGTTGCTCTGACGGCCGACATCTTCGAGGCCAGCCACACCTACAAGCTGAAAGGACAGGCACTTTATTTCACGATCGTCGAAGCTCAGGCGGATCGACGCCGCTACTTCAAAGGTTTTGTCGCCGCACGGTTAGATGGTAACTGGCGTCCCATTGCCGCCACGGCCGATCGCCCACTCGTGTCGCCCATCAACGTGGTCAACCAAGAGCAATCATGGGCGACTTCGTACAGCCACGGCGAGTTCCTGAGAAGCGGTAGCGACGAACGCCTTGAGATTGATCCAAGCCGACTGCAGCTGGTCTTTCAGGGAGCAAATGACGAAGCGTACCAGCAAGAAGAGTACAGCCAAATCCCCTGGCAACTTGGGCTGCTGGAACAGCGCTGAACGCCAACTGCTCGGCATCAATCGCTAAGCGGGATCGCATTCGCCTCCAACTTAGATGCTTGAGTCTGTTGAATGTCGTCAACGGCTTTCTTCGTCCATCATCTTGGCGGCTACGGCGCTTGGCAGGACCAG
>JBCCUO010000002.1:0-22030 GCA_039196805.1 Planctomycetota bacterium
AGCGGTCAGCGGTCAGCGGTCAGCGGAGGGGAAGAAGCTTTTAGCGATTAGCGATTAGCCTGAAAGGAAACGCCAATCCGTTTCCCGCCACGATCAGCGTCCTTCGGCCGATCACGACTGCTCTCCACCCATCCAACTTCCCGCTCCCAATTTTTTGTCCCCCAATCTTTTGTCAGTCTCCCCGCGCCTGCTCTCTTCCATTTTTCTGTCCCCCCACCTTTCTGTCTCCGTCTTTCTTTCGTTCGACGATCAGTCGTACAGCAGGTACTTCGCTCGTCGCTGACCGAAACGCTCCAGGTCGTCTCGATTAAGCGACTCGATGACGGCAACCGATTCGCCCCCCAGGATCGCGTCGCAAACCCTTTCACTTCCCAACAACCGATTCAACAATTTCACGTCCCAATCATTTGGATAGAGCTTGCGAAGCTGAATTGCCAGTTCAAGGCCAAGTCGAACAGGATCGAGCTTTTCCCGATTGGTGATCGTAATTTGGATGCCACCACAAACCTCACCTGAGTGCTTGCTGCTGTCTGGGACGAACTCCACTGGCACAAAGCGAACCCCAACCAGCCCGACGTGATTCATGGCGGCGGCAAACTCTCGAGCGCCGATCCAAGGGGCGCCCACGACCTCGAACGGTGTGTCGGTTCCCCGGCCCACTGATACGTTGGTGGTTTCGATCAAACCGACCCCTGGATAGAGCGTCGCCTGATTCAAGCACCGCATGTTAGGCGAGGGATTGATCCACAGTAGCCCGGTCGTGTCGTACCAATCACTCCGCTGCCAACCTTGGCACCGCACCACGTCCAGATTCAGGTCCAAGTCAAACTCATCTCGAAACATCGTTGCTAACTCGCCAGTCGTCATTCCATGCCGGAGCGGGATCGTGTGGTACCCCACGAAGGACTCACTTCCCGCATCCAGTACTGGCCCCTGCACGACCGCGCCGCCAATCGGATTGGGACGATCCAACACCACGAACCGAATTCCCGATTCGGCTGCGACCCGCATCGCGCCCCCCATCGTCGAGATGTACGTATAGAAGCGCGTGCCGATGTCCTGAATGTCAAAGACCAGCGTGTCGATACCTTGCAAGCTCTCCGCGGTTGGCACTCGAGTTTTGCCGTAGAGGCTGAAGATTTTCAGCCCGGTCGCTTCGTCAGTCGCATCCCCAATCTCGGCTTGGTCCAGCTTGCCGGCAAAACCATGTTCCGGGCTGAACAACGCTTTGAGTTGCAACCCAGGTGCGTCGCGAAATAGGGTGACCGTCGAGGTCCCATCGGCAGCGACTCCGGTGTGGTTGGTGATCAGACCCACGTTTGCATCCTTCAGACGCGTGAACCGCTCGGAACGCAACACATCAATGCCCGTTCTCACGAGGTCAGGTGGACTGGCGGGATCGTCAGCCATGGCTGTCGCGACCAGCGAAACAAAGATCAACATCAAAAACGTAAATCGTGTCAATCGACGACCTCCGGAGGATTCATCTTCGAAGCAAATTGACTGGCCAACCATCCCACTGAAAACGTGACGATCGACCCGATCAGGGCGTACCACGTCCAGGCGATCGGCGTGGCAAACTTGACGACGGCCAGCACAAGGATTCCCACGACCATCCCAATCAACGTTCCGGTCTGATTCGCTTGGCGAGTTGCAACACCCAGTAGAAACACCCCCAGCAACACGCCGGCGGTGAATCCGGCAATTGCCAGCGCATCACTGACCACACTGCTGGCCAACTGAATCGCCCCGATCCCGATCGCGATTTGGATCACACCGAACACGATCGTTAGCACTCGACTGACTTTCAATAGTCGACGATCACTCAATGGGTCACTCGAATCACCGTCTCCAGGCTGCGAGGTCGATTCCGCGTCGTTGGTGACTAACCAAGGTTTGATCAGGTCGTTGGTCGCTGAAGTCGCCGATGAATTGAGCGAGCTGGACAGGGTCGACATGGCGGCGGCAAAAACGGCCGCCAGCGTCACGCCAACCAAGCCGAGCGGCATCTGATCGACAATGTAAGTAGCGAATACTTCGTCGCCGCGATCAAACTGACGCGGCTCGACGCTGCTGTAGTAACACGCCAGTGCAACGCCCAACAACAGAAACAGGGCGAACTGAATGAAAACCACCGCACCACTCAGTACCAGCGCTCTGGCAGCATCAAACTGGCGAGTCGCGCACAGATAGCGTTGGACCATCATCTGGTCGGTGCCATGAGTTCCCAGCGTCAGCACCGCGCCACCGATCACTCCCGACCAGAACGTGTAGGGCTCGCTCAAGAAGGCCATCAACGACTCGCCCGCTGCACCGTCAAACGATAGCGGCCCGCGGAAGTCAAAGACCCGGAACCGTCCGGTGGACCGGCCAAACTCAATCCACTGATTCAAGCCACCATCCAGGGCACTCACCAGCAGCATCAACGCGACCACTCCACCGGTCATGTAGATCACGAACTGAATGCAGTCACTCCAGATCACCGCCTTCATGCCGCCAAAGAACGTGTACAAAATCGTCGCCACGCCGACAATCACCACACAAGTCGGCATCCCGATTCCAAGAACCTTTGATAGCGCCACTCCGGCCAAGAACAGTCGCAGCCCGTCACCCAAGTTTCGCGTCACCAAGAAGAGGACCGATGCGGTCTGCTTGGTGGCGCCACCAAATCGCTGCTGAAGAACCTGATAGGCCGTGAACAAGTCACCGCGAAAGTACATCGGCAACAGCACAATCGACACCACCATCCGCCCGATCAGGAAGCCAACGGCGATTTGTAGAAACCGTAAGTCGCCCGCCTCGGCATAAGCGATCCCCGGTACGCTCAAGAACGTGGCGGTGCTGGTCTCGGTGGCAACGATCGACCCCAAAATCGCCCACCAGGGAAGTCGACGCCCGCCCAGCAGATAATCGTCAAGACTCTTGTCTCCTTTTCCCATCCAGACGCCCATGATCACCATGGCCAGGATGTAGAACAGAATGATGGCAAAGTCGATTGACGAGATGGCCAAGTCAAAAACACCGTGAGACGGAGGGGAAACAAAGCGGACAGCTTAGCTGCTCGGCCGCAGTCCGCGTCAGGTCACGGTTCGGGACAGTCCAAACGCACAAGAAATCTCGCAACTCCAGCGATGTTTGATCGATAACCATCGCCAACAAACTCCGATCGATGCCTCCCGCTTCAGAGTGCAGTTAAGATGTCCAGCAGTTTCAATCCGGCCGACGCGCAGACGTACTTCTCGGCGAAGTTCTGGAAGGACCACGTCTACGTTGGCACCGAAATGCAGAAAAAGAAAGCCGAAGCCGTTTTCCTCAGACGCAGTGTCTCGATCAGCACCGTCCTCTGTTTGACTCGGGCGGAACTGATCAGACTGGCAGGGGAGATCCATCAACGACAGAGCGAGTACGCCAAACATCCGCCCCGATCGCTGTTCCGATCTCGCCAAGAGTACGACTTCTGGTCACGCGGGGGCAGTCGCCCGCGTGACCGGCAGGCGGCCAGTTCGGATCGCAAGGCATTTCGTTACGCTGTTGTCTCGGGACCGGACGACCGCTTCGTGATGCACCACTTTGACGGATAGCTCTGCCTTTTCATGACCGACTCCAGCTCCCCTCTCGCCAAGCTGACCACCGAAACACGCAACCCCAACTCAGCGCGCATCGATTCGTTGTCGGCGCGAGAGATCGTGGACGTGATCAACAGCGAGGACGCTCAGATTGCCTCAGCCGTGGGGGCCGAATCCGACGCGATCGCCCGAGCCATTGATGTGATCGCCGAAGCGTTCCGGCAGGGCGGTCGACTGATCTACATGGGCGCGGGCACCTCCGGTCGCCTGGGTGTGCTGGATGCCAGCGAGTGCCCGCCCACGTTCAACTCACCTCCGGGATTGGTCGTGGGCCTGATCGCCGGTGGACCTCAGGCGCTGACCACCGCGATCGAAGGCGCGGAGGACAACCCTCAGCAGGGTGAGGACGACTTGGTTCAGGCCCAATTGCAACCGATCGATGTGGTCGTCGGTATCGCCACTAGCGGACGCACTCCTTATGTGATTGGCGGCGTCCAGCATGCGGGTTCAATCGGCTGCACCACGATTGGCTTCGCCTGCAACGACGATAGCGAGCTGAGTCGCCATGTCGACCTGATGATCGCGCCGATCGTCGGCCCCGAGGTGGTCAGTGGCTCGACGCGAATGAAGGCGGGCACGGCGACCAAGATGGTTCTGAACATGCTCACCACCGGTGCAATGATCCGTACCGGAAAAACCTACGGCAACCTGATGGTCGATCTGAGGGCCACCAACAGCAAGCTGAAACTTCGCGCCGCTCGGATCGTCGGTGAGATGACTGGCTTGTCAGCTGCCGATGCCACCGAGCTTCTTGGGCGTTGCGGTGGCGAGCTGAAGCCGGCGATCGTGGCTCACCTTTTGGACATTCAACCACACGAAGCCAACGAGAGACTCCGCAGCTGCGACGGGCATCTGCGCGCGGCGCTCATGGACCATGACCGCTCACCGCCGGACCAAGCCGATCACTCGGATACGATCCCGTGATGTCCATGCCCGACCGAGGAATCGTCGGTGTCGACGGTGGCGGAAGCAAGACGGTCGCCTGGCTGGCTCGGGCCAACCACGGCGATCGAATCCTGGGGCAGGGCAGGGCGGGTCCAGCCAACCTGCAGACCCTGGGAATCAATGAGTCAGCAGATGCGATCCGCCGTGCGATCGATCAAGCCGTCGCAGATGCCCGATGGCCAGAGAAGAGTCCGTTAACCGTCTGCTTGGCGGTTGCCGGTGCGGGCCGGAGCGAACAACGACGACAGCTCAGCCGGTGGGCTAGCGAAACGTTTCCGAACTGGACCGTCGTGGTCACGCACGATGCTTGGCCCGTTCTATACGCGTTTCAAGCGGATGGCGTTGGAATCGGGCTGATCGGCGGCACCGGATCTCTGGCGTTTGGCCAAGACCAAACGGGCAACACCGAGCGTTGCGGTGGTTGGGGACCACTGCTTGGTGACGAAGGTGGTGGCTACAACATCGCTGTTCGCGGACTACGTGCCGCTGTGCGTCGAGCTGACGGTCGTGGCCCCGAGACAACGCTGCTTGAAAGACTGCTTGGTGAACTGAGTCTCACATCGCCTGACCAGTTGATCTCGGCCGTCTATGACCCAGCCATGAATCGCCGACAGATCGCCGCGTTGGCACCCTGCGTCCTGGACGCCGCCCAGTCGGGCGACATCGTGGCTTGCCAGATCGCCGACCACGCCGGACGGGATTTGGCCGAGTTGGTGCTGAGCTGTCGTCAGGGACTGGAATTTCGTCCCGGACCGATTCCCCTTTCAATCACGGGAGGCGTGCTGCTGGGAAGCAAGCTGATTCAAGATCGACTCGCCGCTGAACTGGCACAACGCAGCGACGATTTTCCGTGCGTCCGGTGTGTCAGCGATCCCGTGAAAGGATCGCTGCAGATTGCGGCATCGGTTGCCGAAAACGGTCCGGCGCGCTACCAATGAGTTATGCCAAGCGAGCCAAGCCGACAGCGATTCACTGAATACCGAAGCATGATCCGCGAGCGGAACGCCTCCAAAGAGCGTTCCGAAAGCGGTGGAAGCTATCACGGGGGGCACCATGGTGGCGGCGGACGCGGCACGTCGAACCCCAAGAAGCTGGGCGATCGCGAACGTGGCTTTTGGGAGCTCTTGAAGGCTTTTTGGGGTTTGCTGGCGGGACACCGAAAACAGATCGCAGTGGCACTGGGGCTGATGACGATCGGCATCGCGCTGCGGCTGGTGCCCCCGGTCGGCACGAAGCTGGCGATCGATTCGGTCTTGACCAAGCCGCCCCAACCATTGCCCGACTGGTTCACATCGTTGGTCGGATCGTGGGCAACAACACCGATGACCCAGTTGGCCGCGATTGCGCTGGTCGTCACCGTCGTCACGCTGATCGCCACGGTCGTCAATCTGTTCTCGCGTTGGACAGCGACCAAGACGGTCAACCAAACACAAGTCAGCATCCGCCGCCACGTCTTTGAGCACGCGATCAAACTGCCGCTGCATCATGTCTACGGCATGAAGAGCGGGGGTGTCGCCAGCCTGATACGCGAGGATGCTGGCGGCGTCGCCGACTTGATCTTCAGTATGCTCTACAACCCTTGGCGGGCGATCGTCCAGTTTGTTGGCAGCCTGGTCATCCTGATGTTGGTCGATTGGAAGTTGATGCTGGGTGGCATTGCCTTGTTGCCGGTGGTGTGGGTCACGCACCGGACTTGGATCAATCGAATTCGCCCGCTCTACCGTGATGTTCGCAAACAGCGTCAGAAAATCGACAGTGGTGCAACCGAAACATTCGGCGGGATCCGCGTCGTTCGCACTTTCTCCCGCAGCCGCAACGAGTCGTCTCGGTTTGTCCGCGAAGGCGACTTCCTGGTTCGCCAACAGTTGTTCACGTGGTGGTGGACGCGAATCATCGAAACGATTTGGGACGTCTTGATCCCGCTGGCTTCGACCGGCTTGCTGCTGTATGGCGGTTATCAAATCATCGAAGGCGATTTGACGTTGGGTGATCTAATGATGTTCCTGGTCTATCTGACGATGTTGTTGGAACCGCTGGCGGCGATCGCAGGCAGCGCCGTATCGTTCCAGAACAACTTGGCAGGGCTGGACCGGATCTTGGATGTGTTGGAAGTGGAAGAGGAACTGCCCAGTCGGGGTGACCCGATTCGGCTTCCGCGTCGCGACGTGGCCGGAGCCTTCACACTCCGGAGCGTGTCGTTCGCCTACCCGGGAACCGACACCCAGGTTCTGCATGATATCGACTTGGATGTCCAAGCGGGACAAACCGTGGCTCTGGTCGGCCGGAGTGGCGCGGGAAAGACGACGCTGACGAACTTGATCGCTCGGTTCTATGACCCGACGTCAGGAAGCATCTGCTTCGATGGCCATGACCTCCGCGACATCGATCTGGGCAGCTACCGATCCTTGCTGGGAATCGTCGAACAAGATGTGTTCCTTTTTGACGGCACAGTTGCCGAGAACATCGCCTATGCCAGGCGGCGGGCCAGCCAAGAAGAGGTCATCGCCGCGGCGACGGCCGCCGCGGCAGACGAATTCATCCAGGGTTTACCCGAGGGCTACCAGTCCATCATCGGTGAACGCGGCGTCAAACTATCGGGCGGCCAGCGCCAGCGACTTGCGATCGCTCGTGCGATCTTGGCGGACCCGCAGATTCTGATCCTGGACGAAGCAACCAGTAATCTGGACAGCGAGAGTGAGCGTCTGATCCAGCAGAGTTTGGCCGAACTGCTGGAGAATCGGACGGCGTTCGTGATCGCTCACCGCCTCAGCACGATCGTCAACGCGGACAAGATTGTGGTCTTGGACGCTGGCCGTGTGATTGAGACCGGAACTCACGACGAATTGCTTCACAAAGGTGGCTCGTATCAGCAAATGGTCCATCTGCAGATGGAACAGCCCGCTCTCAGTCGCTGATTCCTGCGGTTACGCACAGGATTCGTCATCGCGACCTTGCGACTTCATCGGCCGGCGGTGAATATACTGAGGTTCCTGCCCAGGCGCCCGCCTCATTCCCACCGCTATCGCCACCGACTTTCATGGCCCATCCCTCGCTCACTCGAAATGGATTTCCACTTGTCATCCTGCTGGTTCTGAGCCCTCTTGGGGCGCAATGTGAGGACACGGATTGGCCCCAATGGCGAGGCCCCAACCGTGACGGACATGCCGCGGCACAATCATTAATGCAGTCTTGGCCCGAAGGCGGCCCGAAACTGAAGTGGGAGTTTTCGGCCACCGGAATCGGCTACTCGGCCGTCGCCGTCGCCAACGGCCAACTTTTCACGATGGGAGCGGTCGATGAGCAATGTGAGGCGATCTGCTTGGATTCCCAGTCCGGCGCGGTGGTTTGGCGAACACCGGTCTCACGCGCTGGCACGCCGGAAGACTATTTGTCAGGTTGGGGTGCCGGTCCGCGCTGCACGCCGACCGTCAATGGCGATCAGGTCTTTGTCCTGACGGACGTCGGCACGCTCGCGGCTATCAAGCGCACTGATGGCAGCATTCAGTGGCACACCGATCTGGTTGCCAACCACGGCGGAAGCATCCCCAAGTGGGGCTACAGCGAGTCGCCCCTTGTCGATGGCGATCGTGTCGTGGTCACACCCGGTGGCGACAATTTCATGATCGGCTTGGACCGCCGGACCGGTCAAGTTGTCTGGCGCAGCCAAGGAGCCTCGGCCCCAGCTCAATATGTCTCGGTCATGAAAGGTCGCGTAGGATCCATTGACTACTACGTCACCGCCAGCAGTCCCGGCTTGCTGGCCTTTGACGCCCAGTCGGGCCAAAAGGTGTTTGAAGACAAGGCCACCGGAAACTCAGTGGCGGTCATTCCAACGCCGGTGATCGCCGGTGATCAGCTCTATCACACCAGTGACTATGGATCGGGAAACACGCTGCTGAAGCTGCAAGCAACCAACGATACGATCAACGCCGAGTCGGTTTACCACCTGGACGGCAAGACCATGCGGAATCACCACGGCGGTGTCGTGTTGGTCGACCAAACCATCTATGGCTGCAGCAAGATCGACGGCGGCGTTTGGCTGGCCCAAGACCTGGACTCCGGCGAAACACTCTGGAAACAGAAGGTCGGACGCAACAAAAGCGGGTCCATCGCGTTCGCGGATGGTCGTCTGTATTGCTACAACGACAAGGACGGCACGTTGCAGTTGGTCCAACCCGACCGCAACGCTTGGATGGTCACCGGAGAACTCACATTGCCCAGGCAAACCGAAGTCTCCCGAAACAAGGGCGCGATCTGGGCGCACCCGGTGATCGCGAATCAGACGCTCTTCATTCGCGACCAAGATCTGATCTTTGCCTTCGACATCGCCCGCGAATAGTCATGATCAATCGATGAAACGGCACGTCGCGTTGATGATTGAGACCTCCAGCGCCTACGGTCGCGAGGTCTTGTCGGGCGTGGTGCGATTCATGCGGATGCATGACCAGTGGTCGGTGTTCCTGGAACAAAGCGACCTGTCCAAGAAACCGCCTTCGTGGCTGGCCAGCTGGCATGGTGATGGCATCATCTCTCGGGTCACGACACCCCGACTGCTGAAGACGCTGCAAGCCACCGGCGTCCCCCTGGTCGACCTGACCGATCGCCATGACGAAACGACGCTTCCTCAGGTGCGAAGCGACGATGACGCGATTGGTCGCCTGGCTGCTCGCCACCTTTTGGAACGTGGCTTTCGGCAATGCGGATTCTGTGGTTTTAGCCGCGAAGCCTGGTCACAGCGGCGAGAATTCGCCTTCGTAGATGAAATCGAATCTGAAGGTGGAACCTGCCGATCGATCCAGTCACCGTGGCACGGCCCAGGCGTCAGTTCGTGGGAGGCCTGGCAAAATCGATTGGCGCAGTGGCTGAAGGAATTTGATGGACCCGCCGGAATCATGGCTTGCAACGACCTGCGTGGCCAACAAGTCCTGGACGCGTGTGGACGAATCGGCGTCGCGGTCCCGGAAAAGGTGGCAGTCATCGGCGTTGATGACGACGAGCTGCTTTGCCGACTCTGTACTCCTCCGATGTCCAGCGTGGTACCCAACGCTGCGGGTGTCGGATTCCATGCCGCCCAGCAACTTGCCCAGCTCATGGACGGTGCCTCGCGCGACGACATGGAATCGATTCAAGTCTCGCCGTTGGGCGTGACGACTCGACAGTCCACCGATGTGGTGGCGATCGACGACATCGAGACCGCGGCGGCCTTGAAGTACATTCGCGAAAACGCCTGCCATGGAATCTCCGTCGACGACGTCACCAAGAATGTCGCCCTTTCCCGCAGCAAGCTTGAACGGGACCTCAGGAAACACCTGGGCCGCACGCCCCAACAAGAGATCCGGTTCACTCAAGTCAAACGGGCGAAAGAGTTGTTGGCAACCACCGACCTCTCGATCGATCAAATCTCAAGGCTATGTAGCTTCCAGTCCGCCGAATACATGCATGTCGTCTTCAAGCGATTCGAAAACCGCACCCCCGGCGCATTCCGAAGATCAGCTCTGCAGGGCTGACCAACGATTGACTGAGGCAGCCAACAGTAGTCCGGCGCGGACGAGTGACGCGGCGACGGTGTCTCCTGTTTGATCCACCAAGGCCTGGGGTTGATGTTGCAGCCAGTGATCCAAGCATTCGTCGGTAACCAGTCCACTCTTGCGGACAAGCGAGCAGTACTTCGCTGCGTCAGTTGGTTCGAAGCCCATTTCTCTCATCCCTCACACTTTCGCCACGCGAAGCAAGGAATGTCCTTTCATGCGACTAAACCTTGGTCAATTCAGCCAACTTGTCTTAACGACCACCCCAGTCACATCGTATCGACGCAAGTGACTTCCATCATTCGTTTTCGCCTCATTGACTCTTTCGCGCTTGCAATCCCTGCACTGACACCCGCATTAGCGCGAAGCTCTGCGCAGCTCGCCGCTCAGCACCAGTCGGTGTCGATAATGCCATTCCACGATGCCCAGCACTGCGACGTAGACGCCTTCGGCCACCAAGTGGAGAACGCCGAATACCGACAGTTGGGTCCAGTACCAGGCAACCAACCCGTAGCAAATCAACGCCCAGCCAACGTTGGCCACGGCCAACAGCCGAATCAGCTCTAGGGGCCTTCGCTTGCGAATCGCCAGCGCAAGAGAGCAACTACCATACGAAAGATTGGCGAGCCCCAAGATCAGAACCTGCAGTTGCGGAAGCCCGAGCCAAACGGCCAACCACGAGTTTGCCGCCAGAAAGATGCCGCCAACAACGATCCCACCAGTGCAGTCAATCCAAAGTAGCTTGGCAGGCATAACAGCGATACGGATCGTTGGCGGACGAAGAAAGGACACAAGCGGTTGGCCTCTCGTCTGTCACGCTCCGGCTCCTTGTCCGCTCGTCTCATATCGTTCTAACACTCCTTGCGAGTATTCGGTCACGGTCGCCTCCGTGGCAAAATATCGCAGGACTAGGACGAATGGCTTCGTACATTCCTCACGTGAGTGGCGTCATACTGGTGCCCTCATGATTTCTCTCGCACCACCTTTCACTCGCGACAAGACCTCGATGCAATCCTTTGCGTATCGCTGCTCGCTTCTCTTTTCCCTCACGTTGATCGCGATCACTTCTGTCCAGGCATGGGCGCAAGAATCGGCGAGTCCACTCGCGAGGCCCAACGTGCTGATGATTTTGGTGGACGACTTGAAGCCGGCGATCGGTGCGTACGGAGACCCACATGCAAAGACTCCGCATCTGGATCAACTGATCGGCCGTGGGATGCGGTTCGACGCTGCCTATTGCAATCAGGCGGTGTGCGCGCCGTCGCGATTCACCTTGATGCTGGGTTCTCACAGCACTTCGACGGCACTCTACGGGCTTGGCAGCCGAGTACGTGAGATCGTCCCTGACGCCGTGACGTTGCCGCAACACTTCCATGCCCATGGCTACCGGACTGAGTCGTTGGGAAAGGTCTTTCACATCGGACATGGCAACCAGGGTGATCCCGAATCCTTCTCGGTTCCCCACTTCAAGGAAAAGGTGATCGAGTACGTGGATCCGGAAAGTACGGACGGCGGGAAGCTAACGCGTGAAGAGGCCTTTTTCACGAATCAAAAACTCGGGGAAATCAAGTCGCTACCTCGCGGCGCTGCCTTCGAGTCGCCCGCCGTACCTGATGACGCGTACGCCGACGGTCGCGTCGCCAGCGAGACGATCGCGCGGCTGAAGGCGGCAAAGAGTCGACGTGACCGATCGGGAACTCCGTTCTTCATTGCTGCCGGCTTTGCCCGACCCCATCTCCCGTTTTCCGCTCCGAAGCGTTACTGGGACCTGCACGATCGTTCGGCATTGCCTCTTCCCGAACGTGAATCGCTCCCGACGCAGGCTCCCAACGTCGCGGGCAAACGAGGAGGTGAAATTTCAAATTACAAGCCAGTTCCCGAGGATCGAAACGCAGAGTACTCGACCGAACTGAAACGGAGTCTCATTCATGGTTACTACGCGAGTGTCAGTTACGTGGATGCCCAGATTGGAAAGGTGATTGAAGCCTTGGATGACCTTGACCTCGCCGACAACACGATCGTCGTTCTGTGGGGCGATCATGGTTTTCACTTGGGTGACCTGGGCATCTGGACCAAGCACACCAACTACGAACAAGCGAATCGAATCCCGATCGTGTTCGTTGCCCCGGGCGTCACGCGGCCCAATCAGTCAACGCAGCAACTTGCCGAGAGCGTCGACATCTACCCCACGTTGGCTGATTTGGCAGGCCTTCCCGCACCCAGCGGACCGCAACCCATCGACGGCGTCAGTCTGGTGCCGGTTTTGAAGGACCCCAGGGCCCGCGTTCGCGATCATGCTTTCCATGCCTATCCCAAAAGCGTCCTGGGACGGGCGATCCGGACGGAGCGCTATCGCATGGTGCAGTGGAAGAAGCCAGGCGCTGATGAGTCGACAGCAACCTACGAACTGTATGACTACCAAGCCGATTCGGTCGAATCCCAGAATCTCGCCTTCCTGAGACCCGACGTCCTGAAGCAACACCAGCAGATCCTGGCCCGCTATCCAGAAGCCAGGCCACGGGCCAAGAAGAGAGGAGCAAAGTCTGCAACGCCAGTTGCCAATCCCATCCCGAAACCGCTCACTCTGGATCGGCGGCAATCGCTCTTCAGATCGCATGACACCGCCATCTTGGTCGATAGCAACTGGATACGCGATCCTTACATTGCGAAGGGCGGCGACGGAATGTGGTACTTGACTGGCACCACCCCAAACCGCGGAGACCCGCGTGAAATCAGCGACCCATTCAACACCGGTCTCGGTCCCGAGAGCATCGTCGGGTGGCAGGCGCGGGTCTGGATTTCAAATGACCTCTTGCAGTGGAGGCCCGTCGGAGCGCCATTCTCACTTCGTGACGGCGTTTGGCCCCAGGCAAAACCAAAGCCCTTTGCCGACACGCCAGAGAAAAATTGGCGTCTGTGGGCACCAGAACTTCATTGGGTCGGTAACCGCTGGGCATTGGTCCACACCAGCCCTTCGCCCGTGAAGGGTGCCAATTTGTCGCTGACCCGAGGCAAGCAGCTGGCTGGCCCTTGGAGCAACCCGCTGGGAACCAAGGTCGGCCGTCGCCATGATCCGTCCCTCTTTCAAGATGATGACGAAACCTGGTGGCTAATTTGGGGAGCCACCAGCATCGCGCCGCTCAAAGCCGACTTCAGCGATCTGGCCGGACCTGCGGTCAAGATCGGACCATCAGGCAAAACGGCAAAGATGGGCCACGAAGGTTGCTTGATCCGTAAGATCCACGGGAAGTACGTACTCTTTGGTACCGGATGGTCCACCGGAGAGATGAGACGAGGTAGTTACAACTTGTACTACGCGACAGCGAACAAAATTACAGGCCCCTACAGCGAACGAAAGTTTGTCGGCCGATTCCTCGGGCATGGCACACCGTTTCAAGATGACGAAGAGCGTTGGTGGTGCACCGCCTTCTTTAACGCCGATGTCCCACCTCTTCCATCCAAGGACATCAGTAAGGTTGACCTAAGTGAAACCGCTCAAACGATCAACCAGCGAGGCACCACCCTGGTACCACTGACCGTTCGCCAGGAAAATGATGGCTCGATTACGATTCGCGCCAAGGATCCGGCCTACGCATCACCGGGCCCTGATGAGGCCCAACATTTCTAATGCTCTCGATCGTGACAAGCAGCGTCAGTTCTCAAATGAAGCCGCCAGGCCAGTAGCAGACTAAAGCCCAAGCCAATCAACACGGCGCTGCACTGGTAAAAGGTTAGCCCCGCGTACCAAACCGGTTCGGCGCGCCACGACTCACTGATAAACCGGAATGCCGAGTAGGCGATCATGTACAGAACCATCCACTGACCCGGAAGCCAACGATGCTTCGTGGCCTGCCAAGCCACCACGGCAGCTACGGCGTGAAACGCAGACTCGTAAAGCGGGGCGGGATGCCGTAGCAGTCCAGGATCGGACGACATCAGGGAGACCATTCCCCACGACTGATTGGTCGCCACGCCATAGCAGCAGCCCTGACAGACGCATCCCAGTCGTCCAACCGCGATGGCCGCTGCCACTGGCACCACAAAACTGTCGCCGGTGGACTGCCTGACCCATGTCGCCCACTTGGCAAGCTCAACGCCCAGGTATCCTCCGACCAATCCCCACAACACGGTCTTGCCGTCACTCATCCAAGCCAACAAGAGACCGTGACTGGGGTCGCTGGTCAAAATGAACGGAACTTTCGCAGCGAAGGTCGCGCCGGTGATTCCTCCGATCGCCAAGCCCCATTTCTGCGTTGTCGTGAGTTGGGTTTGCTGCTGTCGACGACGGACCAGCCAGCCCGCCAGAACCGTCGCCAGCAACATGCAGGCGGCGTAGCCGAGTCTTCCCGCATCCATTACGTCGCCCCCTTTATCACGACGGCCCCAACCGTCACGGCGAAAGGGGTGGCAGCTTCAAGTGACCGGGTCGATACAGGGTGTTGTACGCACAAAACGGCACGACATGTCCACTGGGAAGCACATGATGGGTGCAACACTTCATCAACTGGCGAACGTCAAAGTTGTAAGCGTCCAAAAAACTGGTGATCGTGACACGAATCAAGTCGCGGGCCGAAGCTTTGCCTGACAATACGTTCGCCAAGAACTGTTGCAAGATCGGATCGATGTCGCCCGTCCCGGTTGAGTGACTCGCCGGAGGGATAGCTTCCCCCAGTTGAACCACCGAGCCGCAGCCGCAATCGGTACCACAGTGAGACGCGCGGGAAAGAAACACCTCGACCAACTTCTTGGCTCGTTCGGGCGTGAAGCTAATGCCCCCGGCGATCAGATCCAAGTTCTGCTGGACCGGGGCAAGTTGATTCAGCGGCACCAACTGTTGGTCTTGCCGGGCGGCCAACAGAATCTGATGGCAGTTGGGATGCGCGCAGGGCAGGGGACTAAAGTCTTCGGACGCGATCATACCGCCCGACTCGCGAGCAAGTCCCGCGATCACGTCGGGAAACGTGATCCGCGACTCCAGATCCTCCGGCGCAAGGTGTCGTCCGCTGTAGGTGGCGGGCTGAAGACTAATACCGGTGACGTGGGACCTCGACAAGGCCTCGTCCCACAACCGGGCGTAAAAGCGTTCCGGCAGGGGCGCTGCAAGCGTGGCGACTAACGTCATGTTCAACCCCGCTTGCTGCAGCCGGTCCATCGCCCGACGCTTGAGCTGAATCAGGTCCTCACCTCGAATCCGTTTGACGGTCTCCGAATCGTCGCCGTCCCACTGCAGATAGATCTCGATCCGATCTCGATTGGTGGCCAACTTGTCGACCAAGTCATCATCCTTGGCCAGACGCACACCGTTGGTGTTGACCATGACGTAGTCGATCGGACGATCCAGAGCTTCATCGACGATCCGCTCAAAATCGGGGTGCAACGTCGGCTCGCCCCCAGAAAGCTGACAGACCTCTGCTCGACCCTCGCACTCGATCAATCGATCCAGTGACGAGATCACGTCGCTGAGCGAGTGATCTTTGCCTGCCGGTCCGCTGGACGCGAAACACATCGGGCATGAAAGGTTGCATCGATCGGTCAGTTCGACCAGCCCAATGCAGGTGTGCTGTTCGTGCTCTTCGCATAAACCGCAGTCGTAGGGACACCCCTGCGAAGCTTGGGTTGACCGCACCTGGGGCAAAACCGACGCCGTGTGCCCCTCATTGCGATCCCACCACTGAACATCGCTGCAAACAAAGTCTTCTCGAACACCATGTTCGGGACAACGTTTTCGAAAATAGACTCGACCGCCACGTGTGATGATCTTGGCTTCCACCACCGACATGCAATCGGGACAAAGCGACTGCGTGGTTCCCAACATCACGTGATCGGCACGAGGCCTCGGATCGGCGACTGCGTAGAACGCAGAACCCCACTTGGTCGAAGACTCACTCATCACCAGCCACGTCCAAAGTAGGTGTCGCTGAACTCTCCGATTCAATGATCGGCGAGGGAGAGGTTTCCGCTTCGGTGATCAACACGCGATCTGGATCATTCGATCGAGCGACCGTGCGAAACACCCAGGCAAACAAGACCAAGACGGACGTGAAGGCAACGACGCTGGTGAAGATCAAGGCTCCGCTTTCACCACCCGGCCCCATGGAGACAACCAAGGCAACACCGCAGACCGGTATGTGCAGCAGATAGCAGGGTATGGAAACACAAGCTGCGATCACCGCCCGCATCCAGCGCCGAGGTGTCGTGCCGGGCAGCGCGAAACCGACCAACCCAAACGATCCCACCCAAAGCAGCACCAGCAGCGGGAGCATCAACGAGCCGCCACTATCGATATTGACCCAGCAGATCCCGCTAAAGATGCCTCCCAACAATCCAATGGCGAGTGCGGTGACCAGGCCGCCCGGATAGTTCAACTTGGAAGCAGGTCGTGGCGGCTGCAGTGGTGTGGCGGCCTCGCTTCGTAGCGGAGCTTCGTAGGGATTCGGCTCGTGACCCGATTCCGGTTCCATGTCCCGCTTCCTTGGCAGAGTTGTTGGAAACAAGTTTCGTATCGGCGTATCGACCCGGGCTCGCTAACGCTGGTAAATCGGCAGGTACCCGAGGTCAATCTGCATCATGATCAGATTGCAGGCTGAGACGTAGACCGGGTGAATCTGACCTTCCCAAGAACCATCCGGCTTCTGCTCGCTGACGATGCGATTATAAAGTTTGTCGCGAAACGGTTTCCAAAGCTCGTCGCCTTGCCGATAGACGACTTGGCTGTAGTACAAGTACGTGTAGTGCCAGTGGCCGAAGGAACGCGTCCCTTCGTTGATGTCATGTAATGTGTCCTTGGTGTACTTCCACATCTCGGGCACATGCTCGCTATCGTAATCGCCCGCGTTGTAGAGCGCGGCCAATGCGGCGGCAGTGATCGCCGGTCGACTGCTTCCTTTTTGGCGGCTGCTGTAGCTGATGCCACCATCAGGATTCTTGCAGCCGTAGATGTACTGCTTGGCTTTGTCGATCACTTCACCGCTGACTGGGATGCCCGAGTTGCGACAACCACGGAGCCCCTGAACTTGCGTGATCGTGGTCGATCCCTCGTCGAAGTCGCGCCCTTCTTTGGCCGAAACGTACCCCCAGCCGCCGGCATCGGTTTGGGCTTGACCACTGAACTCGACCGCCTTGGTCAGCACTTCCACCAGCTCTTCGCGGCGATCCAGCAAACCCTCTTCGCCCAGGACCTGAGACAGGAACAACATCGAAAACCCGTGTCCATAGGTGTATCGATTGTCCGTCGTGGGATCTCCGATCAATCCGTTTGCTCTCGACTTGCTAATGATGAAGTCAGCCGCCCGCGCGATCTTGGTAGCGTACGGTCCTTGGGTCGTCGTGCTGCCACTTCCGATCAGCGCTGTGCCCGCCAGGGCTGCCATCGCGGTCGGGTAAATCGGCGTGTTCCACTGTCCTCGCGACGATTGCGTTCGACTGAGCCAATCCAACCCCTTGGTCACGCATTCATTCCAGCGTGGCTCACGATCACCCACGGCCGCTTGAGTCGGTCGCGTCGCGGCCAAAGAGGCCATCGATGCGAGCGAAGCTTGCATCATCCAGTCGCGGCGGCTTGATCGGTACATCGCGTCGATTCCTCGGCAGGGGACTTTAATCGGAGTCCTAGTGTACCCGCGCCGGCGAAAGAGCGAACATCGCAATCTCAGCCAGGGCGCCGCACACCAGACTCCGGCCCCGTCCAGCTACAGCGTCAACACTCCTGGACGGCGGCGTGCCGGCCCGAACGCCGTTGGCAGGCGGGACAAAAAAACGTGCTTCGCTGGGCCTGAACGATACGCCGAATGTCCGCGTGCTCGCAGCGAGGGCAGGGTAGTCCCGCCCGGTCATACACTCGATGCTGGTTCTGGTAGCCACCCGGATCATTCAAGGCGTTGCGGTAGGTTCCGTCGCTGAGCGTGCTGCCCTCATGCCGGATCGCCTCGTTGAGGACTTGGCCCATCTGCCAGTGGATTCGCCGCCACTGAGGCCCCGAAAGTTTGTCGCAGCGAGTTCGGGGATCCACTCCGGCATCAAACAAGATTTCGGCCGCGTACAAATTTCCAATCCCCGCCACCGCCTTCTGGTCCAGCAAGGCGACCTTGATTGCCCGCCGACTGGTTCGCAGCGACTCTCGAAGCTGCTGCCATCCGATGGTAAGTGCATCCACCCCCAGTCGCTCGTCGACCTGCGCTTTAAACTGACGCGGTGTCATCAGTCGAACCGTGCCCAAGCCCCGACGATCCCAGAAAAGGAGCTGTTCGCTCGGGCCGTCGTCCAGTGTCAACTGCAGCCGCACGTGATCGGGATCCGGCGGATCGGCAAGCAATACCAAGC
Source organism: Planctomycetota bacterium (assembly GCA_039196805.1). Classification (GTDB taxonomy): domain Bacteria; phylum Planctomycetota; class Planctomycetia; order Pirellulales; family Pirellulaceae; genus JBCCUO01. Next base: position 18,419 of record JBCCUO010000002.1, read on the forward strand.
CAGTCATCCGAGGCTCGATGACGATCGTTTGCTCGTCATCCAAGTGGATCAAGACTCGTTTGCCACGTCGACCAATCGAGCTGACTTTCCGACCCACCACCCGCCGGTTCAAAGCCTTGATCCCGGGCTCCATCAGGATCGGACGACAGCGACACGGTGGCACCTCCGCTGCGACGATCTTCGCTCCGATGGTCGACAGTACCCCACGGCGCATCGTTTCAACTTCAGGCAGCTCGGGCATCTTGGTCAGCGGTCAGCGGTCAGCGGTCAGCGGTCAGCGGTCAGCGGTCAGCGGTCAGCGGAGTGGAAGAAGCGGTTTGCGGTTAGCGTTTAGCTGTTAGCGTTTCGCCATCGTACGCCTCGTTCCACGGATCGGACGTGGGACGCACTGCACCGGAGGCTCCGCCTTCACATCGCACCTTGACCGCGCCGTCAGCAAGTTCGAGACGCGCCTCACGTCCGTCCCCCATCATTCTGCATGCACTTCCTCTCAAGCCATTGTCCTCCAATTTTCTGTCAGTTTCTCTCGCTCCCCCATCCTCAAATCTCTTCCATTTTCCTTTCCCCCATTTTTCTGTCCTCCCGTCGACCTGTCTTGACAGCTAGCAATAGACGTAGCCTTCCTGTGAGTACCGTTGGTCGGCTGCGATCTGCTCGTGGTTAACCCTTCGAATCGCTTCCCAAGCCCCTAGGCCAGCCAAGACGGCATCCAACGCGTCTCCACCCGAGTCGGACAGAATCACCCGGCGTCGATAGGCCGAGATGCGGACTCGGCCGCGAATCGCACGCAGGATCTCGCGGCGGGTTTGGCGGTGGGCCTCCGTTGGCTCCTTGCCACCACTTTGCTTGTATCGCTGATGAGGCAATCCATTTCGCTTCAAGAACGACGATGGGCAGGCCTCAACGACCAAACGATCGGTATCCTTGCTCGCGCGGGCGCGGTCGTAGTCGAACGGCAGTACAGCGGTGCGAGGATCGGTCGAAATCGGCTCCAACACATCGCGCATCCCGTGAAAGGTTTGATAGATGATCCGGTAGTGGTAGCAATCAAACGGTGTCTTGGTCTCCAGGTCCGTTTGACGGCGAATGTGCAACTGTCCGGTGACCTTCCTGGCGAGGTCTACCAGCGACCGACCGTAGGACTTGGCGTCGCCGACGTGCCGGCACACGTGAGCCAGCTGATCTCTCCACGTCCCAATCTTCAGCTCGACCGGCAAACCGAACGGGAAATCGATGCCCCAGAGTGTTTGGCGGCTGGCCAGGATGCGGTCCCTTAAGAACTGGTTGACGCGGTCGCGTGTGGCGGAAGCAGCCAGCTTACCCAGCGGCTTTAGCGCTTGCAGATCCAGCAAAGGGCCATCGGGCGCTAGGGTCGCCAGCCAGGCCGTCTTTCCCGATTCCGCGGCACCGCTGTAGTCGACGCCCTGAACGCGAGAGATAACCGGCAGCGTCGACGGTCGAACCACGCTCCGAAGTTGGCGTTTTTGGGCTAAGTTGACCATTTACCCGTCCGTAGCCAGAATCGATCCCAGGCTTTGCTCGTTTTCACTCCAAGCTCCCTTCGTAGTTCACCATGAGTAGTGCTCCCACCACCTCGCCCGCTTCCGCTGCGGTCCCAGACACGCGTGGTCGTTTTGGAAAATTTGGTGGACGATTTGTTCCGGAAACGCTCACGCGAGCACTCGACCAGCTTGCCGAAGAGTACGAGCGAGCCAAGCGGGACCCGGAGTTTCAGCGAGAGTTGACGTCTCTGCTGAAGACGTTCGTCGGTCGCCCCAGTCCGCTCTACTTCGCGAAGCGACTCAGCGAATCGGTGGGAGGGGCCAAGATCTGGTTCAAACGCGAAGACTTGAATCACACCGGCGCACACAAGATCAACAACACCGTTGGGCAAGCTCTGCTGACCTTGCGAATGGGCAAGACGCGTGTGATCGCGGAAACGGGTGCCGGCCAACATGGCGTGGCCAGCGCCACCGCGTGCGCTCATTTCGGACTCCCCTGCACGGTTTACATGGGGGCGGAAGACATCCGCCGCCAGAAGCCCAACGTCTTCAGCATGCGTCTTTTGGGCGCCAACATCAGCAGCGTCGAAAGCGGTTCCAAGACGCTTCGGGATGCCGTCAACGAAGCGATGCGTGACTGGATGGCGTCGGTAGAAAACACTCATTACATCATCGGCAGCGTGATCGGTCCGCACCCCTTCCCAATGATGGTCCGTGATTTCCAAAGCGTGATCGGCCGTGAGACGCGCGATCAGTGCTTGGACAGCTTCGATCGGCTGCCCGACTGCGTCGTCGCGTGCGTCGGTGGCGGCAGCAACGCGGCAGGCATGTTCTACCCGTTCATTGAAGACGACGACGTCCGCATCGTTGGGGTTGAAGCGGGTGGCCGAAGCAGCCAGGCGGGCGATCACGCCTCGCCTCTGAGTTTTGGCAGTCCCGGCGTTCTTCACGGCAGCTTCAGCTACGTCATGCAAGACGACGACGGCCAAACTTGCGACGTGCACTCGATGAGTGCTGGACTGGATTATCCCGGCGTCGGACCCGAGCACAGTTACTGGAAGGACACCGGACGAGTCGACTACATTGACTGCGGCGACGATGAAGCGATGACGGCGTTCGATACCTTGGCTCGGACCGAGGGAATCATTGCGGCGCTGGAAACGAGCCACGCTATCGCAAAGGCAATCAAGCTGGCCGAGCAGATGGATCAGGACAAGCACATCGTGGTCTGCCTGTCAGGAAGAGGTGACAAAGACGCGATGGAGATCGCGCGGCTCCGGGGCGAAGACTGGTAGAGGGAGCGGTCAGCGGTCAGCGGTCAGCGGTCAGCGGAGTGGAAGAAGCGGTTGGCGTTTAGCTGTTAGCGATTGGCCAGAAAAGCGCCTCGTTCCACGGCTCTGCCGCGGGACGCACTGTACTGTAGGCTCCGCCTCCACATCGCAACCACACTGACCACTTCGTTTTCAATCTTCTATCAGCTTCGCCACGACTGCTTCCTCATTTTTCTGTCCCCCATCTTTCTGTCTTCTCTTCTTCTTTCCCACGTGTTGACCCATGTCGCTTCAACTCACTTGGCTGGGCCACGCCAGTTGGCTGATCGAAACGGACGCGCATCGCATCTTGCTCGATCCGTTTTTTGCCGACAATCCATCGGCGACTGTCATGGCCGACCAGTTCGCTGACGTTTCGCACGTCTTGGTCTCTCACGGCCACTTTGATCACATCGGTGACGTGGCGGCCGTCCTAGAGACCTCGGGCGCGACCTTGATCTGCAACTTCGAGATCGCTCAATGGTTCGCCAAAGAGCATGGCGTTGAAGCCGCGGTGGGCATGAACTTAGGGGGCCAGACCCAAACCGAATTCGGATCGATCAAACTGTTGCCCGCTCTCCATAGCAGCAGTCTTCCCGATGGCTCCTACGGCGGGACCGCGGGCGGATTCTTAATCCAAGTCGCGGGCAGACGCCTCTACTTTGCCTGCGACACCGCGTTGTTCAGCGACATGAAGCGGTTGGCCCATGGCGTCGACGTGGCCATCCTTCCGATCGGGGATCTATTCACGATGGGAATCGAGGACAGCATCGAAGCGATCAAGCTAATCGAACCCAAAC
>JBCCUO010000003.1:0-21528 GCA_039196805.1 Planctomycetota bacterium
GGCGAAAGCGTTGTCGAAGGGCAAGATGAATCCACGATTGCCCGGTAAGATCTCGAAAGCTGTCGAACTCAATCCGTTGTCCGACCCAATGTCGGTCCGCGATCCCGTGCTTGGCTCCACTTCGTTCAGCTGACCACTGCGAAAACCAAGAAGTCGCTGTTCGGAGTTGATCGCCAACGCACTGGGCAATCCGGTTGTGGAAGGCGAAATCGGCGTCGCGATGCCGGTGCGGGTGTCGATGGAATACACGAAGTTCTCACGGCTGTCGTCATGACCGGGTTGCCCAGGCGGAATGGCGGGATCACCCGGGGTGAGTAGCTGGCCGGAAGCCAAGATCGTCGCGGCAGAGGCTGTTCCGTGAATCGCTGAACAGATCGGAATGAACGTGACGAACAGGAGAGAACAAACTCGGATTGCAATGGTTTTCGACATTACTGCCCTACGTCTCGAAGGTGGGTAAAGGCGGGAAGCGCCGCCTGGTGCCCAGCGACGCAATCAATAACGCACAAAAAACACATGTGCATATTCTGTGCAAGTGCACGGAACCAGCCAGCCGGACTGATTTACAGAATCATCACAGACCACCATCCGCCCACGTCCGCACTGGATATCGTTGCGAGATGGATATCAGCCGTGCGAGATGGTCGGACGTAGACCAACGCTGCGCTTGCGTGCCCTCTGCCGCAGAGGGCACTCCGGCCCAGAGAGGGCACTAAGAGACCGACTCTTCCGGTAGGAGCGCGGAAGTGGACGTACTTGGGTTTCTCGGATTTCGCGGTTCGATGAATGTCCGGCAAACCCGAAAGCGCAACTTAAAATCTAACGCGTCGGGTTGCGATGGTCTGACTCCGTGTCGCCCTTCGCTCCCGCAAGCGACGACACCGATTGGTCAATAGCCAACACATGACAAGTGGCTAACTCAATTTGTAACTCCATAGCCGCAGCAACTCGACGAGGTGCTCCGTTGCGGCGACCATTTCGTTGAGCGACGCGAATTCGCCGACGCTGTGAATGTTGTGCTGACCGCTCGAAAGATTGGGCGTGGGCAAACCTTTCTCGGTCAGCTGACTTCCATCCGTGCCGCCGCGAATGATCTCTTCCTCACAGGGGCGTCCCAAGTTTTCGAACGCCTGTTTCGCCAGCGACACAGACTCAGGCAATTTGCGTAGCCCCTCCGCCAGATTCCGGTACTGCTGCTTGATCGTGACCTCTGCCTTCAATCCAGGCGCTTCGCCGGCAACTTGATCCGCGATCTGTCGCACCTGATCGGCGTAACCACGCAAGTCACCCGAGTCGAAGGATCGCAGGATCAGATCCACACTCGCCTCACCCACGCCGCCGCGAATTGTGTGCGCGTGGATGAAGCCTTCCCGACCAGACGTCGTTTCCGGCGTCTGAGTCTGACGCGGCAACCTGGACACAAACTCGGCAGCACCGCGCACCGCATTGACCATGCGATCTTTGGCGATCGCCGGGTGGATATTGTGACCCACGAAACGCACCGCTGCTGCGTCCCCACTGAACGTCTCCACGTCGATCACACCCGCGCCGCCACCATCCACGGTATAGGCCACCGTCGCGTCAAGCCGATCCAGGTCAATCTTGTCGGTCCCCCTACCAATCTCTTCATCGCAGGTGAACAGCAACTTGACCGGCCCGTGCCGCAGGTGCCGGTTCTCGATCAGCGTTTGAGCCAACTCCATGATGATCGCCACTCCGGCCTTATCGTCACCCCCGAGCAGCGTCGTTCCATCGGTCGTGATCAGCGTGTGGCCGTGTAGCGTGTCCAACTCGGGGGCCATCTGCACCGTGATCGTGTGCCCGCCTGGTAGCTCGATGTCACCCCCTTGGTAGTCTTCGATCACGTGCGGCCGAACACCATCCCCAGGTGCCTCCGGTGACGTGTCGACGTGAGCGACCAATGCCACGCCGGGAAGATCACCTTCGCAGGAAGCTGGCACGGTCGCCCAAACCAAGGCATGGCTATCCTGCTGGGCATCGATCGACATCTCGCGCAGTTCTTCGCAAAGCAGACGCCCAAGATCGCGTTGGCCAGGGGTGCTGGGATAAACCGCGGCGTCAGGATCAGCCGCCGTTCCGACCTGAACGTAACGCAAGAAACGTTCCAACAAACGGTTGGTATGAATGACCAACGGAGCGGTGCTGGCATCTTGGGTCGGCATACTCATTGCGTTGTCTTTGGGGCTCATTGCATGCCCAGCTCGCCGAGACAGACCTCAGCGTGCTTGGGCAAACATTGTGGTACGTTAACACGACCAGAGGATACCACGTTTCGCGATGCACTCGGCGGATCAGACCATGTCGAAAAAAGTTGCCCATCTGATCTTTGATGTTGAAAGCGTGGCCGATGGAGAGTTGATTGCCAACGTTCGCTACCCGACCGAATCACTTTCGCCCACCGATGCAGTGAAGCGATACCAAGACGAGTTGCTGGAAACCACCAAGCGAACGTTCATCCCGTACACATTTCAGGTTCCCGTTAGCGTCGTGATCGCGAAAGTCGGCCCCGACATGCGTTTGATTGACGTCGTGTCGCTGGATGAACCTCAGTTTCGTCCTCACGTGATCACCGAAAATTTCTGGCGGGGTTGGGAGATGTACGAACGTCCGCAGTGGGTGACTTTCAACGGCCGAACGTTCGACCTGCCGATCATGGAGTTGGCGGCGTACCGCTACGGCATCTCACTGCCAGGATGGTTCGCGCTTGGCGGCTACAAAGCACCCCGAAATCGCTACAACACCGACGCCCATTTCGACCTGCAAGAACTGTTGACCAACTTCGGCGCCGCGCGGCTCAATGGTGGCCTCAACTTGGCCGCCCAAATGGTCGGCAAGCCAGGCAAGGTGGGATTGAAAGGCGAAGAGGTGCAGCAGCAATACGACGCGGGCAACCATCAAGGCATCAGCGACTACTGTCGCTGCGACGTCCTGGATACCTACTTCGTTTTTCTCCGGTGCAAAGTGCTGACAGGTAACCTGACCCGCGACGCTGAACAGCAGCTGGTGGCCGACGCCAAGGCTTGGATCGAATCACGGGCGGACGAGGTGCAAGCCTATGCGGACTACCTGGAACACTGGTCGGAGTGGAATGATCCCTGGCAACCAGAACCCGAGGGTGAGAACAACCAGCCGGATCCGGATGAATCACCTGACCCGGAAGACTCCGAAGTTTCATCCACCGTCGCCCCGTAGCGCGATCCTGTGAGTACGATACAACGCTGTTCAGGAGGATCGAACCACCCCACCATACCCACCAGCCAACATGACCAACCGACGTGACTTCCTTTGGGCGGCGACCGCCGCGACGACCGCCTCAGCGCTCACCGCCAGTCACTTGGCCGCCGACAAGCTCCAACCAAATCCGACAGCGGGCAACGTACGGTTTGCTCTCAATACCAGCACGATTCGCGGCCAGAAACTCTCGATCACCCAACAAGTCGACCTGGTCGCCAAGGCTGGCTACGACGGAATCGAACCTTGGATTCGCGACATTGAAGCGTATGTCGATCAAGGCGGCAGCCTGCCCGATCTGAAAAAGCGGATCCAGGATCTGGGCATCACCGTCGACAGCGCGATCGGCTTTGCTCAGTGGATCGTGGACGACCCCGATCAACGAAAAGCCGGACTCCAGCAGGCTCGCAAGGACATGCGACTGGTGAAGGCGATCGGTGGCACGCGGATGGCGGCGCCGCCGATCGGCGCCCACAAACCGGATGGCGATCGACCGACGCTGCCTCAAATCGCTGAGCGATATCGCGACCTCTTGGAAGTGGGCGCGGAGGAGGCTGTCAAACCGCAGCTGGAGTTGTGGGGTTTTTCACCCACGCTGAGCCAGTTGTCGGAACTGGCTTACGTCGCAACAGGTGCCGGACATCCCGACGCATGTGTGCTGCCCGACTTCTATCACATCTACAAAGGTGGGAATGACTTTGCCGGACTGCAGATGATCGAAGCTTCCAAGATGGAGTGCTTTCATATCAACGACTACCCGGCGGATCCTCCCGTCGATCAGATCAGTGACAAAGATCGCGTCTTCCCGGGCGACGGCGTCTGCCCGCTTCCCGAGATCATCGCTCAGCTGATCAAGAACGGCTTTCAGGGCATCTTGTCTCTGGAACTTTTCAACCGCGACTACTGGCAGCGTGACGCCCTGAGTGTCGCTCAAGAAGGACTTGAAAAGTCGAAGCAAGTCGTTGCGTCAGCGCTGGCGTAGCGTCAGCGCTGGCGTAGCGTCCGCCCGTCGCAGTGGCTGAGCGCACGAAAGCGCAGCGGTGGCAACGCTTGACTATCAGTTTCGATTGCAGAATGGTCCGGCTAGGGAACTCATTCGCTTTTTGGCTGGCTCTTGGCTGCGGCTGAATCGAGCCAGTACACGATGCCGCCTCCAACGATCGTGCTGAGCGATTCTCCCAACGTCCACCACCAGGGCATTCCGGCTTGCGCGTCGACGATCAATTGCGACGCGCCAAAGGCGATCATCGCGAACGACAGGGGCCGCACGAGCGACCGGTAGCGATCCAAGTTCCAGCCGATGTACAACACGCCCACCCCAACGAACCCGTACATCAGCGACAGATTGCGGGCCAAGTAAAACGACAGCGGGTCGGCAGCCAAGGGTCCTGCACCCGTCCAGTCGGCAATGGACGTCATCCAACCCGCCGGCATCACCGCAGCCGGAAAGGCCAGCAAGGTGACGTACCCAGCACCGCGCAGCAGCATGCCCAGCCAGGCTGTTTCCCGCTGCGGATCGGTCGACGCGATGAACTCGCTTCCCAACGTTTAGCTCGCTTCCCAGGGTGCGGGGACCGGATCGGTGATCACCTCAATCTGTTGAACCGCCTGATCGGGAATCGCGATCGCCCGTCGTTGGTTCAGGTCCACGTAAACCCAACGGGTCATTACTTGTGCCAGCGTACTTTGATCTGCGGTACGGTAAATCACGTACTTGCGATGGGACGCGTAGCGGGCCAAATCGCTGACCCAGGTGCGGACGACACTCTCATCGCCCATCAGTGCAGCCGCGCGATAGGTGACTTCGTGGCCTCGCACGACCCACCCGCTACCCTGATCCAGCGTCGCTTGAGCGTCCCATCCCCCGCTGGCCGAATGGTCCCGGGCGGCCCATAGGGTCCACTGCAAATACCTCAAGTTGTGCACGTGACCTTGGCCGTCAATCTCGTCCGCCGTCACGCGATGATGCAGATCGTAAACGCCGTCTAGATTCGTCTGGGCCATCAAGGTTGCTAAACTGAAAGCGAGTGGTGGTCGACGGTATCCTACAGTTCAGCACACTGCAGGGCGTCTGCCAATTGGTGCACGCTCTGCGATAACCGCGGCCAATGCTGATCGGCTTCCGGCAACGAGCGGAAACAAGTGTCCGACCCAATGAACCTTTGATCAAAGCAAAATGCAGTCCCCCTTTCTAACGACGAATCGTGTGGTCCGACTCGCGGCACTCGCGATGCTCTTGGTGGTGTCGAACGGTTGCTCCGCGGAAGCTCAAGACAAACCCGCCACCAAGAAACCTGCGAGAACCATTGTGTCCGACACTGCTGAATCGAAATCCGAATTGGTTGCCACGTTTGCCGGAGGCTGCTTCTGGTGCACCGAAGCGGTCTTTGAACGCATGGAGGGCGTGGGCGATGTTGTCAGCGGATACATCGGCGGACACGTCATCAACCCAACCTATCGAGAGGTTTGCTCGGCCACGACCGGACACGCCGAAGCGGTCGAGATCTATTACGACCCTGAGAAGACCACCTACGAAGAGCTGATGGAAGTCTTCTTCAAGACGCACGACCCGACCACGCTGAATCGACAAGGTGCTGACGCCGGTCCCCAATACCGCAGTTCGATTTTCTATCACAACGAAGAGCAAAAGAAGGCGGCAGAAAAGTACATCCAAAAGCTTGACGAGTCCGGAGCCTACGCCGACCCGATTGTGACCAAACTGGAAAAAGCGACCAAGTTTTTCACCGCTGAGGAGTATCATCAGGACTACTTCCGTAAGAACCCCAACGAGGGTTACTGCCGCGCGGTGGTTGCCGGCAAGGTGCAAAAGTTCAATGAGCTATTTCAGGACAAAGCCAAACGCTGACGGACGACAATGGGCTTTGCGGACTGCGCTGCTGCTGGGTCTTTTTTACGCGAGTGCCGACCAGGCGAAGGCGCAGGTCGTGCAGCTGCCAACGTTCCGCTCGTTCCAGTACCAGGGCAGCGTCCTGGTGCCCGACCAAGGCACTGCGTCGTTGGGTGGTAACAGCGGTGCCGCGCTGGGACGTACCCGATCGCGTTTCGGCGGTCGGTCCAGCGGTCAGTCCTTGTTTCGTTCACAGCCGACGATCTCCGCCACGATCATCGACAACCAAGCAATGGATCGTCAGATCTTGGGCGGAACACCCGAACAGTTCCTTGAGCGTCGACGGGCCGAACGGGCAAACTCAGCAGACGCTCGTTCGCCCATCCCGTTGACACGGACTGAAGTCGGCAAAGCCTTGGTTCGTCAAGCTCGCGGCGAATACACGCGTCGCGACACGGCGTCGGCCTTCGTGACCTATCGCCGAGCACTCAGCTATCTGGACGGGCATTTGCTGTCCTATGCCAGCAATGAGTTTCGACGTCGCTACGGCGCTGCGGCTGATCAAGTCATCCGGCAAGCGGCTGGCAACGCCGGCATCCGTCAGTGACCCTTCAGCCCCCGGGGGGTGCGTTGCGACGAGAAAGCTCTTTCAGAAGACCGTCTTTGGCTGCGGAATGCTGTTACGATGAAGGGTTCCCGCCCGCCATCCTCTTGAAAGGATCGTCAGATGACATCGATCCTGCTGGTCGAAGACAGTCCGACTCAAGCAGCCACCATGCGGTTGTTGCTGGAGCGTGCCGGTCACCAAGTGATCGTTGCCGGCGACGGGCTGGAGGCGATTGAACAGCTCTCAGCTCTGGAGGACGTCGACCGACCCGACTTGGTCGTCAGTGATCTGCAGATGCCGAATCTGGATGGGGTCGGCTTGGTGTGCGAGTTGGCCAAGTCGTTTCCCGATACCCCCGTGATTGTGACGACGGTGTACGGCAGCGAACACTTGGCGGTCGACGCACTGGCTTGTGGAGCGGTCAACTTCGTCCCCAAGAATTCGCTTGCGGATCTGCTAGCACCGGTGGTTCATCGCGTGGCGCGATGGCTGGCCGCCAACCGCCGCTTTCAGCCCTTGGACGGATACCTGCGTCGGCCGGAGTTCTACTTTCGACTCAACAACGACATTGCGTCCGTCGACTTGGCGACGGAGTACTTCATTGAGACCTTGGCAGCCGCCAAGCAGATGTCCACGACGGGATGTTTGCGCGTTGCAACCGCCGTCGCCAGCGCTCTGTTCGCTTCGGTTTGCTATGGCAACTTGCAGCTACGAGATGACATGGACGTCATGCAACAATTGCTTGGTGATGATACGACTTCCAGCCGATCGGACGCGCTACGACGTTGGCTGAAGTCTACCGGTCGATCAGTCGATTCGCAGCGTCTGGTTCGTTTCAAGGTCTCGATCGGATCCAACGACACGCGTGTCGCGGTCTCACATGATGGTCCCACGCCAATCGCGGTGATGAATCCTGCACCGGGGACACCCGAGTCGTTCGAGAAAGAGCAGGGTCGCGGCTGGATGTTGATGACCAGCTTCATGGACGACGTGCTGTTAAGCAGTGATGGCGGCGAAGTCACCATGGTCAAGAAGCACGAGCAGGCCGGTGAAGAAGCACCAGCAAGCCACGCCCGAAGCCCTGCTACGTGACAGTCATTCGTAGAGCAGGCCAACGTCTAGAATGCAGGCGTTGTCGGTTTCGGGATTCAAGATCAGACCATAGCTTTCCGGCAGGGACTCGATCAGCGATTCCCCATCCATGATGTAGCCCTGCACTTCTTCGTCGTCCGCAAAGTCTTCACTCATCTGGTCGACAAACTCTCCAGCGAAAGCTTGCGACGTGAAGGCAACAAGTGCGGCCTGGTCATCCAATTCGACCGTCAATGCCCCAAATCCTTCTTCGGTGTCCGCTTCCTCGGCCGACAGGACACTGATCAAGATGAATTCGCGAGCGTGAAGCCAAGCTCGGACGGCGGCTCCATCGCGATCCTCCTGAGCCTTGAAGAGCCCCTCATCAATCGTGGACTCAGGGAGGTCGGACATGGAAGGACTCGCGATTCAGGAAGCGGTGCGGTTGGGCCTGACTATAGCCCAATGTGAGCCGACGTGTAGCTGCCGGACGTCGGCACCAAAATCAGTCCCCCATGAACATCTCACCCAGCCCGCCCAATACGCTTCCCTCACCCTTGCTGCTTCCTCCGGCCGAAGGAGTGGCGCTCGCGATTCGACCTGCCAACCGAGAGAAAGGCAGTGACTGGAGCCAAACCGGTCCCGGTCCGGCCAGCGTCGCCATGAACAGCCCTTCGCCGCCAAAGAAGGCATTCTTCAATCCGCCTACGAACTGAATATCGTAGTTGACGCTTGGCCCCATCGCCATCAAGCAGCCGGTGTCCAGTCGCAATCGCTCTCCGGGCGCGAGTTCGCGGTACATCATCGTCCCGCCGGCGTGCACGATCGCAATTCCGTCACCACGAAGTCGCTGCATGATGAAGCCCTCACCGCCAAACAGGCCTGCGCCGATCTTTTTCTGAAACGCAATGTCCACTTGGATCCCGCGAGCACCGCAGAGGAAAGCGTCTTTCTGGCAGACGATCTCGCCGCCCAGTTGATCCAGGTGCAATGGAATCATGCGCCCGGTGAAGGGAGCACCAAACGCAACCTTGGCTTGCTGTCCGGATTGATTGGTAAAGGTCGTCATGAACAACGACTCGCCGGTCATCATCCGTTTTCCCGCCGACAACGCTTTGCCCAGCAAGCCTTCGTCTTGCTTGGACGGGTCACCCAAGACCGTGTTCATCTCGATGCCGTCGGTCATGTACATCAAGGCGCCCGCTTCGGCGATCGTTTGCTCGCCAGGGTCCAGCGTGATTTCGACGTATTGCGTCTCGTGACCAAAGATCTCGTAGTCAATCTCGTCGGCCGATCGACGACGACCATCGTGGGACTGCCCACCTCGCATCGTTGGCGCGGCCGACTGCATCTCGACGTCGCCCGCCATGAATTCGTTGTCGCCGTCCAGCGTCGAATTCGCTTCCACGTCGGGACGCTGGGTCGCCGGTTGAAGCCCGAAGTCGGGCGAAGACATCGTCGCGCCACGCAGACCGGGGACGACAAAATTTTCGCCGCAGGCTTTGCATCGAACGGTCTTGCCTGCCATAGAGTCTGCGGCTTCGTACTGTTTGCCGCACTGCGTGCAACTGAATTTCATGTTCGTAGACGGGGCTGGAGTGTGAATTGCCTCAGACAGGCAGGCTTTTTTTGTACCAATCCGGGGCGCAACGGGCACGCCCGATCGTGATCTGGATTTCTTCGGTGGTTAAAATAGCGGTCTTCCCGCCCTCATTCATTCAGCCCGATCCTAACGGAGTTTCCCGCCGTGACCTCTTCGAAGTCCCATCCCCACAGCACCGATCGCCGCGATTTCCTGAAGACTACCGCTGCCGCGAGTGCTGCCGCTTCGGTCCCGTATTTCTTCTCGCAATCCCGAACGCTTGCCGACGACATCAAATCCAAGAACGATCGAATGACGATCGGGATCATCGGATGCGGTGGGATGGCGAAAGGCAACATGCGAGCCGCCAAAGACTGGGTGGATGTCGTCGCGATTTCAGACGTCGATGCCAAACGAGCCGAAGAAGGCAACGAGCAGTTGGCCAGCGGCAAGGCAGACGTGTACGAAGACTATCGCCAAATCTTGTCGCGTGATGACATCGACGTGATCCACGTCGCCACACCCGATCACTGGCATACCAAACCGCTGATCGAAGCGATGCTGGCGGGCAAGGACGTCTACTGCGAAAAACCACTCACGCTGACGATCGATGAAGGAAAGCTGATTCGCAAGGTACAGAAGCAAACCGGTCGCGTCGTCCAAGTTGGCACGCAGCAACGAAGCACGTTTGACAAGTTCGTCACCGCCATGGCTCTAGTCGCCGAGGGTCGTGTTGGCACGATCAGAAGACTGGAGGTTGTCATCGGTGGCGCTCCGACAAGCCCGGCGATCCCGGTAGCCGAAGTCCCCGAAAATCTGAACTGGGATCGGTGGCTGGGTCCGGCACCGGCAGTCGACTATCGCAAAGCCAACAAGAACTCGAACTGCCACTATGAGTTTCGTTGGTGGTACGAATACTCCGGCGGCAAGCTGACCGACTGGGGTGCTCACCACGTCGACATCGCCAATTGGGCACTCAAGTTGAATGGCCAAACCGAAGGCCCTGTCTCACTCAGCGGCACTGCGCAGCATCCGGTCGATTTCAAAGAGGGACTGCCGGTCCAGACCGATCGCTACAACACGGCGAAGGCGTTTAACTTCATTGTGAAGTATCCGACCGGCGCCGAGATGGTGATTCGAAACGACGGCCGCAACGGAGTGCTCATTGAAGGCGACCAGGGACGAATCTTCGTGAGCCGTGGCAAAGTCACTGGCAAACCAGTCGAAGACTTGAAAGACAACCCGTTGCCCGAAAACGCGTTGGCCAAGGTCTACAAGAACCTGCCGATGGAACAAAACGAACGGAAGGCTCACTGGGCAAACTTCCTGCACTGCGTCCGCGAGCAGAAGGAGCCGATCAGCGACGTTCACTCACACATGCAGATGCTGAATGTCTGCCACTTGGCAGGCATCTCGGCACGCTTGGGCCGCGACCTGAAATGGGACGATGCCAACGAGCAGATCGTCGGTGACGATCAGGCCAACGCCATGATGGCCCGGCCTTACCGTGAGGGCTACGAAATCGAGATGGGCTAAGCCTGGCTTGCCCACAAGACCCTGACGCTTGAGTAAGATACGGCGCATAGGACTAGTGCGCCGTCCAAGCAACTGTTGCGGGGCATCAAGAATGCACCTTGAGGATCACCATTGATGAAGACTTTCACGAACACTGGTCGGGTAGGCCGTCTGCTGCTAGCGGTCCGAACCGCCGCGTTGACTGGGTGCATTGTTGTGCTCACGACCCTTGGGATGAAGGCCGAAGCGGAGTTTGCTCTCGAACTCAACTTTGACCCCGAATTCAACGCTTACAGTTGGCAGTTTCTCCCGTTTGGGCCGCAGGAATTCGTCTCTGCGGAATCGCCGGGTGGAACCTTAGACTTCGGATTCTTCGGTGACTTTCAGAGTCTTGCCGACGACGTTGCCGGGTCATGGACATTGACCACCAATGTGGGAGTCGCAACGTTCGATTTGGATCCGATCAGTGAAAACGACTTCATCGTACCGGTCGTCACATCACCGATTGCGGGCCAGACGTTTGAGTCAGGTGAGTTCATTCCCTTTCTGGCAACAGCGCCAGGATCTGACTTCATCAGTCGTGGCTTCGTCAACAACGACGACCTGACTGGATCATTCCCTATCGGTGGATTCAGCGCGGTCTTGAATCCGGGTGTCCAATCGGCTGAGTTCCGAGTGTTCGCGCTTGGTGCCGTGGGCACACAAGCCACCAATGTTAGCGATCCCGATGATGTCTTCGACGATCAGGTCACTTTCTTTGGATCAAGCGAAACGATCAGCTTGACGATCACCGCCGTTCCCGAGCCATCAACCTTTGCCCTAGCATCGCTATGCGTTGGCCTAGGACTGGTTCGCCGCCGGCGTCGTTGACTGAATCGTGATTTGCTGCACGAGCCAGCAGTTTGGCGACATCCTCAATGGTTCGCTTTCGCGAAGCCGTTTCAACAGCTAACTGATGGCGAACGCCCTCTGCGCCTTTTCGGCACAGCGCTCTAGAAACTCATCCGGCAAGTCGGCTGACAGTCCCAGGTCGTTGCGTATCGACTTGAAAAAATTGAGCGCGATGTTCAGCTTCGTCTTGTGCGGTGTGATTGACACAGCGCCCGATCCAGGATGAATCCTAAAATCGCCTTCGTTTTGAAAGCGATTGACACCCAACTTCGCGGCAAGGTTATGTGGCCGTAACAACGCCACAATATCATTCATAAAAGCGTTCTCCTGGCGTCCGCCGCCACCGTTGATCTTTCGAATTCCCAGTGGCCAAGCAGGCGCTGGAGATGCCAAGGAATAGACGCGGATGTTTCTTAGCGCTGACGCCCCCAACAAACCCTCGACTACGAACAGTGCGTTGGACGCGATCAGGTTTCCCTGGCTGTGGGCAATGATTCGCTGGGCCGACTTGCGGTGGGTCACCAACTGCCGCACCAAGGTTGCAGTGGCCTTGTTCCAAACAATAGAGTTTCGAAACAGTCGATCAAGGATCTCGGGCACCTCATGATCTTTGATGGCCCGATGGACACCGCCGTTTCGGTGCGAGCTCAGTCGTGCCGCAACGTTTTGCGCGTAGTCCAATCCGCATTGAGTCAGGTCAACCAATGTTCCCATCCGCAATCCAGCAGTTTGATTGTAGACTCCCCAGATCGTTCTCTCGACCAACAGCGATAGTAGCCCAGCTGTTAGAGCGTGATCCTTGCCGCGAACGCGAATTCCGTTCACAAAGTAGATACGAGGATGGACGGCGCCCGACTGGAACAAGTCGTAGGCATTGGTCTCGCCGTCGCGAGATGGAATCGGGGGAGGCATGTTCGGCTGTCTTCTCGTCCGAGGGGTGAATCGGACCTTTTTAACCGATCCGCGTCCGAATGTGCTGGACACCGATAAGAAGACTCGGTTAGCTGAACGTTACGATTCTTGTGCGTATCGGTCAGCCTGCTGCCGCATGAGGCGTGCTTTAACGCACAGGATTCGTTTTCCACGCCTGCTTCGCATCTTCTTGAGGGATTTGACCATGGACGTCAAACGCCAGACCTGTCAGTCCTGCCACAGCATGGATGTTCGCAACATCATCGTTCGTGATGAAGATGGTGGGCAGGTGATCTTCGTTCGCTGTGCCAGGTGCGGCGAACTGGTTGCACGCTACGACTTGAAGGACTACTACCACCACGGAAAAGGAATCGAGTCCTACTTGCGCGCCCATGGAATGAGAGGATCCGATAGCGGCCGCGCCTGGCTGGAAGCCTTCAAGAAGAGCCAGCAAGACGCGCTGGTCGGCTACGAGGCAGCGCTGGAGGTGCTTGCCAAGTCCAACCGCGACGTCTGAGGGAGCGATTAGCTCTTGGCGTTTAGCCAGAAGCACGTCCTGCTTACGTTTCTCAACGGAACCAGCAGTCTACTCTCTGGCTAACCGCTGACACCTACCAAATCCCCATCAGGTCCCACCACCAGTAGCCGGTCGTAAACGCCAAGAGAATGCCGGTGACCGTCAGGATAAGTCCCGGTCGCACCATGTCGGCGACGTTGATCTGCCCTGATGAGAAAGCCATCGCATTGGGCGGCGTTGACACGGGCAGCGGCATCGCCAGCGAACAGCCAAACGCCGTCCCGATCATCATCGGCGACACCGTATCAACACTCAGACCGATGATGATCGGCAAGATCAAGTTGGCCGTTGCCGTATTGCTCATCAGCGACGACATGAAACAGGCGACTCCGCCAAACAGAATCGTCAGCCAGAAGGAACCCAATCCGTCGACCGGCAACAAGTCGACCAACCACGATGCGAGGCCGCTGCTGGAAATCGCCGTTCCCAGGCACAACCCGCCGCCCATCATGATCAACACCTCCCATGACATGTGACGCAAGTCGCGCGTCTCCAGGACACTGGACGCAAAGAAGACGATCACCGGTATCAATGCCACGGTACCGGACGACTGACCGTGGAATGATGTGGTCATCCAGCCCAACACGGTGATGGCCACGGTCACCACGATGATCCAGAATGGCAGATCGAATTGAATGCGAATCGTGCTCTCGGAACTCGGTACATCTTCGTGATCACTGGGAAACAAGACGAGTAAAAGCCCCCAAGCGATGGCCAGCATCCCGATGACGCCGGGAACGCCGATCAACATCCACTGGGCGAAGCTGGGCGCGATGTCGGCCGCCGTCATGTATTGCATCGCGATTGCATTGGGGGGACTGCCGATTGGTGTTCCCAGCCCACCAATGTTGGCCGCAAACGGCACCGACAACAGAATTGACTTGGCTCGCAAGTCGTCCGATTCCATGCGGCCGGCAATCGGCAGCACCAGAGCCAACATCATCGCCGCCGTTGCCGTGTTGCTCAGCCACATTGAAAGCACCGCCGTCACTGCCATCACACCCAGCAGCAAACGAGGGAAGGTGCTGCCTGTCTTGGAGATGATCATGGCCGCCAAGGCTTCATCCAGTTGCCGCTTGTGCATCGCCGACGAAATCGCGAACCCCCCCAAGAACAAAACGATCACGTCGGAGAAGAACGGCGACAGAAAGTCACTTCGCTGTGACTCGATGCCTGCCTCTTTCATGCAAGGTAAGAGCCATGTGATCGACAAGAACAAAACGATAAGGCTGGTCACGAACAGCGGAACCGCTTCGGTGATCCACAGAATCGCCGCCGCAGTCAAGATGCCGAGCGCTACATAACCTGGGTACGACATCCCCTGGGACGAGAAGAAATCGTAGCCCGCGCCCCAAAAGAACGACGCCACAATTGAGAAAGTCAGAGCGCGACCCAAGGTCTGCTTGGACATCAATTCACCACCGGTCAAACAGCACGCGCGCGATAGAGCACAGGAGCTCGATGGAACATCGCCGCCACTTGGGGCGATAGTAAACCGTGGTCACGCATTCCCCGACATCACCGATCGAACGAAATTCACAATCTCAAAAAAACGTCCACAACTGGGCTCGTAGGAGCGTACCGCTGCCGCCGGCGACATAACCCGTGCGCGACTGCTGGGCTGGCGAATCGTCGATCGATGTCACATCAAAGGTGAACCGCGCGCTACGCTCTTCGAACAGGTACCAGTTCACACCGGCAGAGAGCTCATCACCCGTTCCGGCATCCCCGTGGACTTGCGATCCCCTTGCGAACAGCTCCACCCGTTTGGGCACAACGAACTTCGACGCCTGCACAAAGAAGCCTTGGTCGAACAACGAGGGCAGCGACGTCCCGCCGGTGCCTTGCAGATTGCGCAACCACCGCAGAAACAGCTCGCTACTGAAACTGAATCCGCGATACTTGATCCCGAGGTGCGCGGTGTACAGCCAAATGTCGAATGCATTGACCGTCACGCCAGCCGCCAGTGCACCCGGTTCCACCAACCTCGTTCCATCGGTCAATCGAATGACTGTTTGCTCGGGCCCCGGTTGATCGGTCGGGCTGCTTTCGTTGGTGGTCTGCGTCAAGCCATGCCCCAAGCGTAGCGCAAGCGATTGATGGTCCTCCAAATCGGAGAACCCGACACCAAATTCCCCCATCGGTTCCCACCACACCAACCCCGAATACGCCAGCCGCGTGTCCAGCTCGGCCGCGCGAAGCGAAAAGGTGTTGAAACCATCGCCAACCAGCGCTTGATAGTGCAAACGCTCGGTAACGTCTCCGATCGCCCACAACCCGGCCGTGATCGAGGGGCGAAAAAAGGTCGTCGCCAAAGTCCGATCGGCACCCATCGTGTACCGCGACGTCTGCTGCCATTCCCACGTCCCAGGTACTTTGCCCAGTCCCGCGTACAATGTGAACTGGTCACTCAGCCGAAACGACATCCAGGACAACAGCAACTGAATGGGGTTCGAAGCGACCGTGCTGTAGTCGATGTTGGCATAGAACCCAAGGTCTTGATCAAAGGCGTATCCGGAAAAGACGAGCCGTCCGCGGTTAATGTCAAAGTCATTGCGGTTTGGAATGAAGCGTGTGTTGCCCGCGCTGTCGATAGACGTCTCCGCTGCACGGTCAAACGCGGTGTAGCGGAACTGGTTGTGCAGCCCCACTGTCAACTCGAACGGATGACACTCCGCATCAAACGGACGCAACGTCCATCCCGTGTCGTAGACGGGATAGTGAGTCGCAAGCCGATTTGCAGACGCAGGAACAACGCAAACCGGCTGCCTGTGCCCAAGCTCAGCCACGATCGCCTCCAACTGTTCAATCCGGCGGAGCGTCTGATCGGGGGAGAGCACCAGCTGATCCGATGGCTGTACTGCCGACTCGGTCAGGAGTCCATTTTCCGCCGCCAGACTCTGCACCGAAACCGCCAGCGATAGCAAGGTACCAAGCCAAACGGTGACAACCACGTAGCGACCATGTCTCGTGGCGTGCTGAGAAATCCGTGACATGAGGCTTCCGTGCGGGATCGCCAAACCCATTCAAGCTGTTGAAGTGAATCGATCACAATGCGCTCGGCCCGCCATGTCACCGTCGCCCACACAACTGTTTCGGCAAGCAGTTTAGCGCACATTGCCCCGATCACGACGACCGGCAAGGTTTGACTGTGTCACTGCTGAAGGACTGCTTCAATCGCGCCGAGGAGGTGGTGTGTTTCACGCCGCTTCATGTTGATTGGGATCGCCAACCGCTGCGCGAGCGTCCCGGCGCTTCTCCAACCAAGCGACGTAGCCCGCACAGATCAGCCCAGCCAACAATGCTCGTCCGACGATCAACAACAGCAAAGTGATCGGGTCCGCTCCGGGGATCATGAATCCGCCGCTAAAGCTGGTGAGATAGCTAGAAAACCATCCCACCAAGGTCCCAATCGCATAGGCCCGCAAGTAACCACGATTCCAAATCGTCAGCGTGACCAAAAAGGCAACGCCCACCGAATTCAGGGTCGAGACCAAAATGAAGTTCAACACCCCCGGCGGTGCTTCAACCAGGACAGCGGCCAGCAGAATCGCGACCATGAGAATCACATTGAGCGTTACCAACCCTGCATAGGGACTGTTGCGATGCAGACGCTCGAATTGCGACCAGAACGACTTCGCCTGCTCCAGTCGATAGGCGAGTAGAATCACCAGTCCGCCTAACAACAGCAGCAAAGCGGAAAAGATGTGCGTGGCCTGAAAGCGAGGCGTCATGCCGGTCTGGGTCGCCTGAGAATAGGCGGCCGAGATCAAGGTGGCGGCCAACCCCGCCAGGAACAGCGTGATCCCGGCTTGTCGAAGCCGAACATCAAACCGTCGCTGCACCCGGACAACGGACTTCCGCCCGACCGGATTTTCATGTGGCACAGAGTAGTCACGGTCCAGCGGGTGAATCTCATCCGACTCGTTCGACATCGATCAACCCCGAAAGTGAGATACGCACGCTGGAGGAAAAGGCGAATCGCGGGCACTCGTGACGACCGACCCCCCTCAGAGTATACGCGGCTCCGTCACCACGGACGTACGTCTGGTACTCTGTGTCGTTCGCATTCGCTCGCCGAACCCTTCCACGTGGCACCCAAGACGACAACATGCACATCGCCCGGTCTCACCTTTTCTGCTCACGACGATGGGGCGTGATGCTGTTGCTTGTCTTTGGCAGCCTGGTGTCAGCGCAAACGCTCGAATCAGAGCTGTTGCAAGAAGATCCAACCAACTTAGCGCGTGACGCCAAGCTCAGCGGCGATGCCAGCCGAGGTGCGGTCCTGTTCCATCGGCCTGAGTTGGCGTGTGCAAGCTGTCATGAAGTCGCGACCAATCCATCAACTGATTCGATCGGTCCGAACCTTGCGAAACTGGGTGGTATGCCTGACACCAGCGACGCCGACTTGGTTCGCTCTGTCCTGCGACCCTCGGCAAGCATTCGAAAAGGGTACGAATCGACTCGCGTGCTGACGACGGATGGGCAAGTCCTTGTCGGTCGCCGAGTTGGATCGGAAAGACGTGGCATGATCGTTCTGATCGACGCATCGACGCGAAAGCCAATCGCGATTGCCGAGTCGGATGTGGAGATCGTCGAGACGAGTTCGCAGTCCACGATGCCCGCAGGCGTGATCAATGGACTCCGGACCCGACAAGACTTTGTCGACTTGATTCGCTATCTGCAGGTCATACGAGATGGCGGGCTGAGCGCAGCGGCCGAACTGACGCCGCCGTCACATCTCTTGACGCTGCAGCTGCCCGACTATGAATCCAAAGTGGATCATGCCGGCATGATTCAAGCCCTGAATAAGGACGCGCTCAACCGTGGGCGAAGGATCTATCAACGGGTATGCCAGAACTGCCACGGCACGATTGACGCCCCCGGATCACTGCCGACGGCAACGCGTTTTGCCAATGGGAAGCTTCGCAATGGTTCGTCACCCTTTGCGATGTACCAAACCATCACGCGCGGGTTCGGCGCCATGTTGCCACAACCTTGGATGGTGCCACAGCAGAAGTACGATGTCATTCATTACATTCGTCAAACGTTCCTGAAGGGGAATCCCAACCAATCGTTGGCACCGATCAGTGCGGCTTTCCTTGCCTCACTGCCAAAGGGCGACACGTTCGGTCCCGAACCAGTCGAGTTATCACCCTGGAGCGACATGGACTACGGTCCATGGATGCACAACACGATTGAAGCTGCGGGAGATCAGAACGGTGCGAACATCGCCTACAAGGGCATCGCCTTGCGGCTTGACCCCGGCCCCGGAGGCGTCGCCAAAGGCAATCACTGGATGTTGTTTGACCACGACACCATGCGCGTCGCTGCTGCCTGGAGTCACACGGACCGCGAACGCCTAAGGTTCATCGATTGGAAGGGGATCCACTTCGACGGGCGACATCAGTCCCATCCCAAAGCAATCGGTGCGCAGGCTTTCACGAACCCCACCGGACCAGGCTGGGCCAATCCCGAGACAGGGTCCTTCGTGGACTCCGCGCGTGTCCAGGGTCGCGATGGCCGAAGATACGGCCCATTGCCCAAGACTTGGGCCACGTATCACGGCATGCATCACGCGGGGGATTCGCAAGTCTTCTCCTACCGTGTTGGGGAAACCGATGTATTGGAGCAGCTTCACGGCCTAGGACTGTCAACCAGCACCTCCCCGTCATCGTCTCAGACGTTCTTGCGAACACTGCATATCGGTCGTTCGGATCAGTCGCAAACGTTGCTGATCGCTACGGGGGATGAAGCATCGACACTGCAGCGGATCGGAAACGCCGCGGTCACCTTCGGGAACGTACATGAACAGTCCGTCGCACCTGAGGAAGCGGGCCAAACACTCCTCACTTCAGGTGCATTTGATGGACACGGATGGTTGGAATTTGATGATGACGGCCTGCTGGACGTCTCGAGCCAAGACTACACGATCGTTGCTCGCGTTCGAACCAGGTCGGACGGCGTAGTGTTCGCCAAAACGGCGCGGAGTGACACTTGGGTCAAGGATGGCGTCATGTTGTTCGTCGATAACGGAAGGCTTTGCCTTGACGTTGGCTGGGCCGGAGTCGTCCGGTCGCGAAAACGGATTGATGATGGGAAATGGCACGACGTCGCGGTCACGTGGCGCCGCGATGGCGGCAAGGTTCGTGTTTTTGTCGACGGCACCAAAGTAGGCGGCGGAAGCGTCGCACCGAAGGGACCCTTGGAGAAGGCGGTTGTGCGTTTGGGTTTTGGAGCGAAAGATTTCCCCAACAAGTCAGCTTTTGTCGGTCAGCTCAGTAAGCTCGCGTTCGTCCAGCGTGAACTGGAACCCCATCAGTTCGCAGCGGCGCCGTCGTCTGCAAACCTAACTTGGCGTCCTTCTCAGGCACCCCGGACCGACAACCGTGGAAAAACACCGACGCTGCCGCGATACGTCGTCAACACCGACGCAGATAGTGCGAGCCAACAACCGCCCATCGTTGTTGGCATGACAGGCCAGGTTGAAGGCTGCCGCCTGCGCCAACAAGGGCGTCGCCTCTGCCTCACGATCCCAGCAAGCGAGATGGACCGTCAGTTGACCGTTTGGTACCTGCCCGAACCCGCCTTTGGGGCGAACGTTGACCGAGCGTCTGTTGGTCAAGTCACCAAGCAAGTCGACGATTACCAGTCGAAACGGCTGCCGCTTATCCAGCTGATCCAGCAGCCAGCCCGTCCCCTGTGGCCGGAAGTGCTGTCCACAATTCCATTGGCCGGACGATTCAATGATTCGGGTTTCGCAGCCGACGTGCTAACGCCACCGATGTCAAATCCCTGGCTGGCCAGAATTCGATTCGGCGGATTCGACTTCTTCGACGACGACCCCAACCGGATGATCGTCTGCACTTGGGATGGCGATGTGTATGAAGTCAGCGGTTTGTCGGATCTGGGAATGCCACAAGCAAAGTTGTCTTGGCGGCGTATCGCGTCAGGCCTGTTCCAGCCGTTGGGCGTCAAGATCGTTGACGGCGTCATCCATCTGACATGCCGCGATCAGTTGCTGGTCTTGCGTGACCACAACCAAGACGGCGTCATCGACTTCTACCAGTGCTTCAACAACGATCACCAAGTGACTGAGCACTTTCATGAGTTCGCCATGGGGCTGCAGCGCGGTGACGACGGTTCGTTCTATTACGCCAAGTCGGCGCGACATGCATTGACGGCCGTGGTGCCTCATCACGGCACGTTGTTGAAGGTCTCGCCCGATGGATCGGAAACTTCAATCATCGCCAATGGGTTTCGGGCGGCCAATGGCGTTTGCCTCAACCCCGATGGAAGCTTCATCGTGACCGACCAAGAGGGGCATTGGAATCCAAAGAACCGCATCAATTGGGTCCGGCCGGGCGGGTTCTACGGCAACATGTATGGCTATCACAACGTGACCGATTCGTCGGACGACGCAATGCAACCACCGTTGTGTTGGATCACCAACAAGTTCGATCGTTCACCGGCCGAACTGATTTGGGTGCCGGAAAACCGCTGGGGTCGCTTGTCGGGAACATTGCTGAATCTGTCTTACGGCTACGGCAAGCTTTACACCGTGCCTCATCAACGTTTGGCATCGCGGTCGCAATCGGCATCCCGGTTATCCCCGACGGTACAAGGTGGAATGTGCGCGTTTCCCCTGGAGCAGTTCCCGACAGGGCTGGTTCGAGGACGTTTTCATCCGACTGATGACGGCCTTTATCTGTGTGGGCTGTTTGCCTGGGGCAGCAGCCAGCAAACCCAAGAAGGAGGACTCTATCGCGTCCGTTACCAAGGCCAGGGTGCAGTCATGCCCATCAGCAATTCTGCTCAAGGCCAAACGTTGTCGGTGACCTTCAGTGATCCGCTGTCCAGTTCGGTTGTCGACGACTTGAAACGATTCTCCCTGAAGACATGGTCACTGCGCCGCACCAAGAACTACGGTTCCGATCATTATGACGAGACGGACTTGGAGATTGTCGGGGCCACGCTGACTCCGGATCGGCGAACGTTGACGCTTACGATCCCTCGGCTCCAACCAACCTGGTGCTACGAATTGGCGATGGAGTTGGAAGACCAGGACCAGCGATCCGTTCGGCGTGTGATCCATGGCACGATTCACTCGACCGAGACCCCTTAGCAACGGGCGATCAGTCTGACGCATGGTCGCCGTTCGCTTCGCGAACGCGGCCTTCTTCTGCTTCGTTCGCGGAGGGAATGACGACACTTTTTGATCGGCCGTTGCTTAGTTGCCAAGCTTCGTCCAATCCGTGACGATGTAAAACGTA
>JBCCUO010000004.1:0-21325 GCA_039196805.1 Planctomycetota bacterium
CGCTTCCAGCAGCGAAGCGAATCAGCTGGACGATCGCTAGCCAACACAACGCCAAAACAAGCCTCGTCTTCGGAGAAGATGGGCTACAGTCGACAGACCTCTCGACGACTCGCATCTTTCGCGGGAACTGAGGCGAACACCATGCGGCTGATTTCTGCGAAACAAGAACTTAGCTTAAGATAGACCTTCCGCCCGTATCCAATTCACGACATGGGTCCCTTGATGACGTCGACCGAGACCAGCATTTTTCAACGACTTGCCCAGTTCGATTCGCCCGGCGAGGTGATCGATCAGATGGTGGACTACTTTCGGCAGACCGAGCAGCCGATGGAGTTGTTCGAGGCCCTGAAAATGAAATCGCGGCACTTGCTAGGTCTACCGCTGATCGCAGGCGATCACGACGAAGGCAGCACACCCGAGAACGTACAGCGTCAGTTAGAGATCGGTTTGCTGGACGCGTGCCGTGAAGCGGGATCGATGATGATTCGCAGCGGTGACGTGCGGCAAGGCTGGATGTACCTGCGGCCGCTGGGAGATCGTCAGTTGGCGCGGGAACTGATGTCGGAAGTCGAGGTGACGGACGACAACTACGAGGATGTGATCCAAGTCCTCGTGCACGAAGCCGTGGATGTCGGTCGCGGATACGCCCTGGTGCTCGAAAACCAAGGCACCTGCAACAGCATCACGCTGTACGAACAAGCATTGGTGGATGCTCCGAAGTCTGACCGCCAAGCTGCGGCGGCAGAGTTGCTCGATCACCTGTACGCCGAGCTATCCGAGCTGGTGAAGAACCAGATCATCGACAAGGGTGAGACGGTGGATCCCGACGAAGACTTGGCTCAGATGCTGGAGAAACGGCGCTGGATCATGGAGGGGGGTGGCTATCATCTAGACACGACGCACATCGCCAGCACGGTTCGGATTGCCAGCTCACTGACCGACCCCGATCACTTGGACAAAGCGTGGCAACTGACACAGTACGGCAAGCGACTGCACCATCAGTTTCAATACCCCGGCGAAGAGCCGTTCGTTGACTTCTACCCGGCGTACGCCGCGTTCTATGCAACACTGCTGGGCAAGCAAGTCGAAGCCGGTCTCAAATACTTCGAACGCAAGGCACGGAACGTCGATGTGGCCCAACACGGAACAGCGGCAATCGAAACGTACATCGATTTGCTGGACCGCGTCGGCCGACCCGCCGAGGCAGCCAAGATGGCAGTCGAGCTGGTCCCCGACGACGTTCCAGCGCAACGATTGGTGCCGACATTGATCGAGATGCTGAGCGGAGCCGAGGGCGAAGACCGGGACGAAGCGTTTCAAGTGCTGCTGGGTTACTGCGAAAGCAAGAACGACATTTTGGGCTACGCCGCGGCGATTCACGCCCGGGACTGCGGATGAGAGATGTATCAGTCGCTACTGATCATCAAGTTGTTTGGTGAGAAACAGCTTCGTGTGGCCGTGGGAGTCCCAGTCGTCGATTTCCCCGGCAACTTGATAGCCGATTGACTGATAGAACTCAGGGGCTTGATGCGAAAGCGTATCGACATAAGCGTGGCGGCAACCGCGTTGGATTGCGATCGACTCAGCCTGGTTCATCAGTTTGGTGCCAACACCAAGACGCCTGTGATTCGGATCAACCGATAGGATCGATGTCTTCAACCAGGCCAGTTGCGTTTCGGCGACCACACCTCCGATGACGTTGCCATCGATCTGAGCCGTAAGAATCAGTGGAGCAGCGGCAAAACCGATGTCTGACATTGCTTGCATGAACGTCCCAGCAGCCTGCCAGTTGTGCTCGCGCAACCAATCGAACACGCATTGGAATGATTCGCTTTTGGTGTTCGGTTCGGTCGCGATGGTGACGCGCAACTGGTTCACTCTGCTAACAACCACCACGCGCGGTGCAGTAGCAAGTCCCGGCTGACACCGGCGCCCTGCATCGCTTTCGTGGCCTCAACCACCGCCTTGGGAGTCTGCTGTCGGCCAGCCAGGTATGAAAGATGGTCCACTTGTCGATCCAGCTCCGGAATGGCAAGCAACCATTGCACCGGGGGCCCGTCGACGCGTCTCGGGAAATCGTCACCGGCGTCGCGACGTCGAATTTCGCCATCGCGAGGCCCCCGCCTTACCTTCGTGTCAAGAATCGGCTGGGCCAACAATGTGTCTTCCTCACCGCTGGGAAGGCTCATGGCCTTGCCCGCATCCTTCAGGATGACTGCCAAACGTTGGTTCTGGGAAACTCGTGGTTCCCAGTGGTCCGAGGCCGCAAACGCTCGAACGGCACGTCGCGCCGCCTCGATGTCAGATACGGAAGCCATCAAAATCTCACCAGCTTGAAGTGGCTTCGGAACGCTCCGACGGACGCTTGGTGAAGTCGCAATCAAGGAGGCCAGGCGGCCAAGATCAAAATCAGACGCCACCAAATCCGATGCAAGATCTTGTTCTAGACGCACCAGGGCGTCGTCAAACGCAGCTGTGTTCGGATCTGCGACGCTGCCGCGCAAGGGGCGACCGTGCATCATCCTCCACATTGAATTCACAATGCCAATCGCCAATCGATCACTCCCGATCAGCCGGTCAGACCATTGCCGCAAGTTGGTCAGGCGTGCGGGTGGCGGCAACGTCTTGGCCGACCCCAGCCAATCCGCCGCCACACCAGGTTCCACCATCCGACGTCGACCATCGGCCAAGTCGTAGAACGCCGGTCGCGGCCGGACTAAGTCGACGTCGAACTGCATCCTACCGTCTTGCGACCGGTTAATGCTTTGTTGCAGCAACGCCTGAAACGCCCACCGATCATGCTGGCGATAGCGTCCGTCAATCTTCGCATCATGGCAACGTACACAACGAGTGTCGGCCCCCATCGTCAGCGCGGCCAAACGCTGCGACATCGCCGCCTCGCCGCCGGTCGACATCACCTGGTACCAAGCTGCACTGTGCGGGTTCTGCCCCAACGTCAGTTCGCGTAGCGTTTGATCGAACGGCCGCTGACCGCGAAAGCAGCTGGCGATTTCTGCAACCAGTCCATCGGCCGACTCGCCCAATCGTCGAACATTGCCGCGATCCGAAACACCGGCCAACCACACCGATGCCAATTGAATCGAGGCGTCTTGATCGCGAATCCGGCCGCGCAGTGCCTCCGCCGACTCAGACTGCTGCCGCGTGATCTCGACTTGAAAGACAGCTGAAAGCCTGGCAGCCAGATCCTCCCCCGAAAGCGCCAACGAGGGCGTGACATCAATCGATTTCCAGTACGACTCGATCGTCTTGGCCGTCTGAGAAGCAACTCGATCAAGCGGCTGCAACTCCGACGTGGGCAGCGACGCTGTGTCAGTCTCGCTGTCCGTCGTCGGTAACCTGGGCGTCAGATCGATCGAAGGACTAACGGCCATCGCAACGCCTTGGACTCGATCTGCCGCTGAGGCATCTGAGGCGGGATCGAGCGTCTCCGGTCGCTTCTCAGGGGTACTTGGCGACTGCGTCGCGTCCGCGCTCGCCACGGCCTCAGCAACGGTTGGCTCTGGTCGCACACCATGCGGCTCGGGTGCGACGGCTGGCGTGCGGATCGCACCTGCTAAACTGCGACCGCCTGGCTGGCCGTCAGCCACATCTACTGCAGCTGTGCCACTGGGATCAACACTCCGCTCCGATCCGGGGGCTCCCGCAATTCTCTGCTGACCAGGCACCTCGCTGGCGCGTGGCCACCACACCATCAACAGGATCGTTGCCGCGACCGCAGCCACGGCTGAAACGAAACCAATCCACGTGCGTCTCCCGTTACGACGGGCAGACGGAATGTCGATGCTGGGTCGGGCCGAAGCATGCCCTTGGTCAGGCTGACGATCGACCCCATCAACGATCGGCGCGGAAATGGCATCCGGCGAAATCGCGGCCTCCACACCAGTGAGCCTGGGCGGAGCATTCAGTTCGTAGAGAATCTGGCGACTCAGGTCGGGTGGACCTTGGCCCGCCAAGACCTCGCTCAGCAACGCGTCGATCGCCAGTTCTTGGTTGGACTCCAAGCCCGCTGGATCGCCATCGTCGGCGCCGTCATTGCGAAAGTCAGTGTCGTTCGAGTTGGATCGATTCATTGGATGTTCGTTTGGTGCAATCGTTCTTGCACGCATTCACGCAGCTGAGCCTTAGCCCGCTGCATCAAGTTTCGTGCCCCGTGATCAGTGATTCCTAACGCGTCGCCGATCTCCACTCGGCTGGCCCCTTCAGCAAACCGCATCCGCAGCGCCGTTCGGGCCCTCTCCGTCAAGCCTCCCAAGCATTCCTTCAGTGATTCAATCGCAATGTCGCCGGCCAAGTCCTTTCCCGCCCAGCGATCCCATATCTCGTCCAAAACGGCCGGTTCCCCGACCGTGCGGACCTTGCCCAGTTTGCGATGCCGCGAAACCAGCAGGTTGTAAGCCGTTCGTCGCAGATACCCAGCCGTCGCCGTGTCATTGTGTTGAACAAAGTTGTCTCGCCGGAGAACTCGCAAAAAAGTCTCCTGCGTCAAATCGTCTGCCGTCGAGGCGTCACAACCCAGCATCCGCAGGTATCGCCAGATACCGCGTTGGTGTTTCTCGATCAGTTCCGCTGGGCTCAGCTCCACGCCGGCATCCGCACACGAGGACGGGTCACGCGAACCAGGCTTGGTGTTGGAAATGCCCGATTCGTGTGATGAGTTGTTCCCAGATTGTGCGACGAACCAGTCCGTTTGGCGATATCGATCACGGGCCTCCGACCCGAAATCATCAAGATGGCAGTCCAAATCACGCGACCAAGTCGTCAATCAGCTTTCCACCACCCGCTATTTTCATCGGACGTCCGTTCTTGCTCGTGAAGCTGGTCTCCGTCGAAATCCCCAGGCCCTTGCACACGGTCGTCATCAGGTCCTCACTGCTGTAGGGCTCACTTTCGACCGCGGTCCCGTCACTGCTGGTCTCGCCGACCGCCAATCCGCCCTTCAAGCTGCCACCGCCCACAACACAGGACCAGGCTCGCGCGAAGTGGTCACGCCCAGCATTCTGGTTGATCCGCGGCGTTCGACCGAATTCACCCATCCAAATCACGACCGTGTCCTGCAACATCCCGCGCTGTTCCAAGTCCTCCATCAATGCACTCATCGCTTTGTCCAGCTCCGGCAACTTGGTGTCCTTCAAGGTCGTGTGGTTGTTCTGGTGATTGTCCCAGCCCCCCAAGTCAACCTCGACGAACGGGACGCCCGCCTCGACCAATCGACGAGCCAGCAAACAGCCCTGCCCAAAACGATCCGTTCCGTAGCGATCCTTGGCTTCCTGAGACTCCTTTTCGACCTTGAACGCCTCCATCTGGTCGCTGGTCAACAAGTCGAATGTCTTCTTCAAGACCTTGGAATGCTCCTGCGCGGGCGTGTCGCGTGTCCGTGAGCTGAATCCGCTCTCAATCAAGTTCAGCGCCGCCATCCGCTGCATCAGCCGCTCATTCTCCAGCTTCATTTCCAAGTTTCGAATGCGGCCATTGCTGGTCACCGAGAACGGCGCCCAGGCCATTCCCAGGAACCCCGGTCCGGCACCCGCACCACCAATCGACACGAATGGCGGGATCTCTAGTTCCGGTCGTTGTTCAATTAGCTCGTGTGCGATCACCGAACCATAGCTCGGATGTTCGATGTTTGGATTTGGGACAAAACCGGTGTGCATGTAATAGCGTCCACGCGAGTGGTCGGCTTCGCGAGTCGACATGCTGCGGACGATCGACAGATTGTGCATCTGCTGAGCCGTCATCGGCATGTGTTCGCAGATCTGCATGTCACCTGTTGTACTGACCGGACGGAACGGTCCACCAGTCGGCGCCCCAGGTTTCAAATCCCAAATGTCAATCGTTGCCGGACCACCACTCATCCATAGCAAGATTGCCGACTTGCGATTCTTGCGCAGTTCGTCCGCGTGAGCACGGATGGATTGCCCCATCGTCATCGCGGCACCCATCATTGCCGATGAACCAGCCAAGTGGTTCATGAAGTGGCGCCGTGACATCCCATTCGGAGTTTGCCATCGTGAGTTCATAGTGATTGCCTTTGTAACGACAGGAAAAAGTGTTTCGACAAGGTGTCAGTCAGCAAGTGGGACAGGCATCCTGACTGTCCGTTTGTAAAGGTGGGACAGACATCCTGACTGTCGATCAAGCTGAGACAGGCTGGAAGCCTATCCCACGCTTCAAGTCAGTGCTGCATGATGAATTCGTTGCTGTTCAGGATCGCCCACCAAAGATCCTGCAGCATCTCTTTGGGATTCCCTTCACGTGCCGCCATCAACTGGCTGGCGATCGTCATTTCCTTTTTGGTCGGTCGCCGCGCCAGCCCCGTCATGAACAACCGTGTGACCGCGTCCTTGGGTGATCGTGACTGTTCAGCCAATCGATCCAAGAATCCACCTTCCGCCAGACTGGTCGCGTTTTTGGACAACTCGCCGTTGAACAACATCAGCGCCTGCGGGATCGATCCGTTGAATGTCGTCGCCTCGTCTCCTTCGTCCGTACCGAACGCCACCACGAACTGCTGCAGCCAGCGCCGACGCTGCTGTTCTTGTTCCTCGTAGCTTCCCGACGACGCGGCATCCGTCGCAGTGACCAGCGACTGATACAGTTGCTCGGCGCTCATCTGGCGAAGATAAAAGCGCGAGAACTTGGGCGTCTCGCCGATCGACGGATCATCAATCTGATTGCTCTGCGACAGCACGGCCTTCAGCTGATAGGGCCGACTCAGAGTGATCCATTCGATCAAGTCCTTGAGGTTATAACTGGATTGCCGGAACGCGTCCCCAAGTTGCTGAAGCAGCTCGGGGTGCGAAGCGGGATTGTGCGGCCCCAGGTCATCAATTGGCTTGGTGAACCCATGCCCCATGAAGCTGGACCACATTCGATTGACAATCATTTGGTCCAGGTACTTGCTGCCCAGCATCAACCGCGCCAGCTCCTGCCGCCGATTCACGTCTTCGACGAAACCGCTGACACCGATCCCGGTCCCATCCACGAATACCGGATAGGCCACGCGGGTCAATCCGTTGCGAAGCTCGTAGAAGACCATTGCGTCCTCCGGCTGGCGGTTCTCGCCGCCAAAGTCTTCGTCCACCAATTCGGCAAACGAGATATCTCGCGTTCCGGGTACAAACCGACGCAGCGCCCGGGTTTGACGAAAGAACGAATTGAACTCCCAGAACTTCTGCTGTTTCCACTGATTGAATGGGTGGTTGTGGCACTGGGTGCACTGCACCTGCTGGCCCAAGAAGATCCTCGACACGCTGCTGGTCGCCAGCGTCCCTTTCTCCTCGTTCACTTTGCCAATCAAAAAATTGACCGCACCATTGAAACCATCTGTGCCAGGCTTGGCGGCGCCTGTCGCCGTGATCAACTCTCGAACCATCGAATCGTATGGCTTGTTCATCGCGAACGCATCGCGCAAGTACTTCTGCATGCCATCGCGATTCGTCAAATCGCGACGGTCGTTGCCGCCGGCACGGCCGATCAACAAGTTGGTCCATACGGTTGACCAGTGCCGAGCGTACTCCTCGGTGTAGCGATCGTCGTAAAGCAGACGCCCGACCAACTGAGCTTTCTTGTCCGGTTCGCGGTCGGACGTGAATTCTTGCATCTCCGCAAGCGTGGGAACGCGACCGATGACGTCCAGGAAGACACGACGGCACCACGTCATGTCGTCCGCCTCAGCAACCGGGCGGATTTCGTAGTCGCGCCAGACTTGCTCGACCTCAGAATTAATCATCGCCACCTGTGGCCGAACGGCGGGTGGCTCAGCACAGGCTATCCCGTCGGTCACCAGTGCCGCCAGCAAGCCGGACAGCAGCCCGCCAATCACCATCGGGAGGCCGCAGCGATGATAGGTGCGAAACAAGGAAAAAGGCATGGTCTTGTTCATGGACACGAGAGGAGAATGCGTGCACGGAAAGAACGGCGGCGGTGGTACGATGTACCCATTTCGCCGGGATTGGATTGTATTCGCGTCAACCGTTCGGTGTGCCACGACACGGCTGAACGCCCCCGGATCCGTGACTCTAGGTTTGGTCCTACCGGTTTTTGACGGTACTCTGGGGCTTGGCCATGAGTTCGCCACCGCCAGGCGCACTGGGTTTCACAGACCGATCCCAAGCTCTCCTTTCGCAGAAACCCCGTTTTTTTGGCGTCGAATGACGGCTGAGAAAGTAACAGTCGCTGCGACGCCCCTTCCCAAGCTCGCCCCCCCACTAGCCGCTTCGCGACGTGTCGCCCCGCCTCCCAATGTCTCCGACGCTTCTCATTGTGACGAACGAATTGATTCCAACGGTCCAACGAATCTCCGGTTTCGCTCTCGGGATCGCCTCAGCGAGTTGCTTGCTCGGCCTAGCGCTGGCCGAATCACCCACCAGGTTGCCTGACAAGCCAACTACCCAGCACACGGGCGAGATCGACTTTGCCAACGACGTGCGACCCATCCTGTCGGATCACTGCTTTGCCTGTCACGGACCCGATGCCGCGGACCGGCAAGCCGACTTGAGACTCGATACCGAGGACGGGCTGTTGTCGGTCGTTGAACGAGGCGATCCGAACGGCAGCGAGATGGTTAGCCGAATCCACGAGTCGGACGCCGACGTGGTCATGCCACCCCCAGAATTTCACAAGCCACTCTCTGCGAAACAGAAGCAAGTCTTGGAGGCATGGATACAGAGTGGTGCAGTGTACCAACGCCATTGGGCGTTCGAGCCTCCCCGGCGTGTCGACGTTCCGGAGAATGATGGCAGTACGGACATCGACCGTTTTCTGCTACGACAGATCCAACGTTTGGGGCTGACGCCGAACCAACCCGCTGGTCGCCCGGAGCTGCTCCGTCGCATCTGCTTGGACCTGACCGGGTTGCCTCCCACCGCGACGATCCGTGACGAGTTTTTGGATGACGACTCGCCAGACGCGGTGGCCCACCTTGTCGATCGCTTGATGAACTTGCCGGCGTTTGGCGAGCACTTCGGGCGACA
Source organism: Planctomycetota bacterium (assembly GCA_039196805.1). GTDB lineage: Bacteria > Planctomycetota > Planctomycetia > Pirellulales > Pirellulaceae > JBCCUO01. The sequence continues at coordinate 8,994 of JBCCUO010000004.1, forward strand.
CTGGTTGGATCTCGTTCGGTATGCCGACACGCATGGGTTGCACCTGGACAACTACCGTGAAATGTGGCCCTACCGTGATTGGGTGATCGAAGCGTTCAACAGCAACATGCCGTTCGATCAGTTCATCACGGAGCAATTGGCTGGCGACCTGGTCCCGGGAGCCACGCGATTGCAAAAGGTGGCCAGCGGATTCAATCGACTGAACGTGACGACGAACGAAGGGGGATCGATCTACGACGAAGTGTTCACTCGCAACGTGATCGATCGGACAGACGCTTTCGGAACGATCTTCCTGGGCCTCACGACCGGCTGTGCCGTGTGTCACGACCACAAGTTTGACCCTATCTCCCAACACGACTATTACTCGCTGTCCGCGTTCTTCAACAGCTTGGATGGTCGGGCAATGGACGGCAACGTCAAAGACCATGCGCCGGCAATCAAGCTGCCGTCGGCGCTGCAGCAGCAGCAAGAGCGAAAGCTCAGCGAAGAATTGGCCGACGTCCAAGCTGCAATGGATGGGCCTTTGGCAAGCGTCGACCAGGCTCAGCGCCGGTGGCAACAGCAATTGATTCATCAAAGCGCCGCTGGCGCAGCCCTGGGGCACGAGTCAACGCTACGACCAACATCCGTGGTTTCCAAGGCGGAAGTCGAACTGTCGATCCGCGACGACGGTTCGGTGGAACTCGGCCAGTACGTGCCTGACCGGGACACGCAGACATTCGATTTCTCGCTTCCGCCCGGGCACGTCTGGCAAACGATCCAGCTGGAGGTCTTGGCGCCCAAGCCTGGCGAGCGTGTGGGGGCGTCCAGCAACGGAAACGCTGTGCTGAGCGAAATCAAAGTACAAATTTCCGATTCCGCCGATGGCAGCTCGAACCCAAGCTCTTGGAAAACGCTATCGATCATTGCGGCCAATGCCAGATACGAACAATCGGGTGGCAAGTATGCAGTGACGTATGCGTTCGATGGCAAGCAAGCCGACGATGAGGGCTGGGCAGTTGGCGGTCACGAAAAGAAAGGGGGCCGATTCGCCAGCTTCCTGGTTCCGGAACTGGCCGAAATGCAAGACGCCAAGTCCCCCCGACGACTCCGCATTCAGCTGGCGTATCAATCCAAATTCAGCGGGCATCTCTTCCGCCGAGTACGGTTTGCAGTCAGTGAGCAAGCTCTGCGAATTCCAACAGAGCAACAAGTCCAAGTGGGGCCGATCCATGCGGCTGGCCCGTTCCCGCTGGAGAACTTCAACGCCGGCTACGGACGCCCGATCGCCTCGCGCGGATCCAAGTTCGATGCGGACCAGGTGTTTCGGTACCGCAAACGTGACTACCGCTGGCATCATCGCGGTGACATTCGCCAAGTCGCGACGACGCAGCTGCCGCTGGTTCCCAACCGCAACTCGGTCACGGTGCTGCACCAGAGCCTCACGTGCCCCGCTAGTCGGACGATTCAACTGCTTCTCGGATGCGACGACGGACACAACGTCTATCTGAACGGGAAGAAAATAGGACAGGTCAAAGGACCGAGACCACATCTTCCTCTCGAGCATGAGTACTCACTGCCGTTGAAGGCTGGCGAGAATCGTTTGTACGTCAGCGTCATCAACCACGAGGGGCCTTCGGAGCTAACGTACGCGTATCGATCCCCTGCCGTCGCGGTCCCACCAGAGATTGTTGACCTGGTTTCCGCAGAGGCGACCGACCGCAATGGTGCGGACTCAAAGTCACTCCAAAAGTACTTCCGAAAGGCGCACTGCTATGCTCCGCAATGGACGGCTTTGGTCGGACGAGATCAGAGTTTGCGTCGGGAACGCGCCAAGCTTCAGGACACCTACCCAACGACTCTGATCTGGAAGGAAACGGATCAACCGCGTGATGCGTTCATTCTGAATCGCGGCCAGTACGATCAACCAGGTGAGAAGGTCATGCGGGCGACGCCTTCCTTCTTGAGTCAGTTTCCAGAAGATGCACCAGCTGACCGCCTGGGGCTGGCGATGTGGCTGACCGATGCCGCCCACCCTTTGACCGCCAGAGTCGCAGTCAACCGGTTTTGGCAAATCCTGTTTGGGACGGGTCTGGTCAAGACTAGCGAGGACTTCGGCAGCCAAGGATCGCCGCCCTCCCATCCCGAGCTCTTGGATCACCTGGCGATGGACTTCCAGCAGAACGAATGGGACGTCAAACGCTTGATTAAGCGAATGGTCATGACGGACGCTTACCGTCGTAGCGCGGCGGCATCAGCAGAGATGCTACGGTTGGATCCCGAAAACCGATGGCTGGCGCGAGGTCCTCGATTCCGTTTGGATGCGGAGGTACTGCGTGACCAATCGTTGGCCCTGAGCGGATTACTAAATCCCCAGCGGGGCGGCCCGAGCGTCAAACCTCCTCAACCCGAGGGACTTTGGGAGGCGGTGGGTTACACCAACAGCGATACGGCAAGATTTAAGGCGGACACGGGACCAGCGGTCAGACGGCGAAGTGTCTACATCTTTTGGAAACGCACCAGTGCGCCGCCGCAGATGGCGACCTTCGACGCGCCGACAAGGGAGTCGTGTACGGCGCGACGAGAGCGAACCAACACGCCGCTTCAGGCATTGCTAATGCTCAATGAAGTGCAGTTCGTCGAGGCTGCCAAGGCCCTGGCTAAGCAGACGCAGCAAGTCGAGATTGCCGGCGGTGTCGATGGTCCATCTAAGGCGATGCGTTGGCTGATCCGCCACGTGACGGCTCGCGATCCCAAACCGGCCGAAGTCGCTGAACTGACCGGTCTGCGAAACGACCTGCAGCTGCATTACGATTCAGCCCCAAACCAAGCTGTCAAGTTGGTCGGAACATCCGATGCGAGGCTGGCCGCCCTCACGGTCGTCTGCAACACGATCCTGAACCTTGACGAAGTGATCTGCAAATAGCATGTTCGTAAACAACCCTCTGAAGAACGCTTCGTTGGACGCGATGAAACGGCGCTCGTTTTTGAGTCGATCATCGGTGGGCCTGGGCGCAGCCGCGTTGGCCATGCTGGACGGAAATCAGATGCCTGCCGTGGAGGCGTCCGCCGCTGGCGGCCGTGTTGACTTGCCTCATCACGCGCCGAAGGCGAAGCGGGCAATCTATCTGTTCATGTCGGGAGCTCCAAGCCAGATCGACCTGTGGGATCCCAAACCGGCGATGGGGCAGTGGTTCGACAAAGACCTGCCCGAATCGATCCGTATGGGTCAACGCCTGACGACGATGACCAGCGGTCAGGCGCGGTTTCCGATTGCGCCCAGCATCTACCAGTTTGCACGCCACGGCCAGGCCGGAACCGAAGTCAGTGAGTTGTTGCCGTTCACGGCGAAGAAGGTCGACGAGATCGCATTGGTTCGTTCGATGTACACCGAAGCGATCAATCACGATCCTGCCATTACCTACATTTGCACCGGAGACCAGCTTCCGGGCAAGGCCAGCCTGGGCGCTTGGCTGAGCTATGGATTGGGGACCGAAAACGAGAACCTGCCCGCATTTGTTGTCATGACCGCGTCGTGGACCGGCCGCAAGCAGGCTCAAGCCCTCTACAACCGACTTTGGGGAAGTGGATTTCTGCCCAGCAAGTACCAAGGCGTTTCCCTACGCAGCACGGGCGATCCGGTGTTGTACTTGAGTAATCCCGAGGGAATTGATGCGAAGGTACGCAGGCGGATGCTGGATTCGCTTGCGCGTTTGAATCAGCAAACCGCTGGGCGGTTCGGTGACCCTGAGACCAATGCTCGCATCGCACAATATGAGATGGCCTTTCGCATGCAGACCAGTGTTCCCGAGCTGGCCGACATCAGTGATGAGCCTCAATACATCTTGGATCTGTATGGCCCCGATGTGACCAAGCCGGGCACATTCGCCAACTGCTGCCTACTATCGCGACGAATGGCCGAGCGTGGCGTTCGCTTCACCCAAATCTTTCACCGCGGATGGGATCAACACGGAAGCCTGCCCAAGGACCTTCCCAACCAAGCCCGTGACGTGGACCAACCCTCCGCGGCACTGCTAACGGATCTCAGACAACGGGGAATGTTGGACGATACGTTGGTCGTTTGGGGCGGCGAATTTGGGCGGACGGTGTATTGCCAAGGGACGCTGACGAAAACGAACTATGGTCGGGATCACCATCCAAAATGCTTCAGTATCTGGATGTCCGGCGGCGGTATCCAAGGAGGTGTCGTCCATGGCGAGACCGATGACTTCAGCTACAACGTGACCAAAGATCAGGTCCATATCCGCGACCTCAATGCGACCATCCTGCACCTGATGGGCATTGATCACGAGCGGTTCGTCTACCCGTTCCAAGGACTGGACCAACGCCTGACCGGAGTCGAGCCAAGCCGCGTGGTGAACGAGATTCTTGCCTGACGCTTCCCCAGAGTTGCCTGATCGCCTAACGTGTCGGAGAGGCTAACGCGCTGTCGGCCACGTTTGTCATCAAGCACTATCATCAGTCACAGGGAGTCTCCGCGGTGGTTCGTCGACTCAGTTCTCCTTTGGGCCTTGCCCGCCGTTCTTTTCTGACATCTATGGTCGCCGGAGCGGCAACGATCGGAACGAAAGCGTTCGGTGATGATTGGCCACAGTGGCGAGGCCCAAGAGCCAACAATCACGCCGACGAGCGGTCATCGATCCCCAGACGCTGGAACCTAGAGTCTCGCCAGAACGTTCTTTGGCAGGTGCGGATACCTGGACGAGGTCATTCGACACCCACGATCGTGGACGATTCGATCTACCTGACAACTGCGGACAACGCCGCTCAGATTCAGTCCCTGCTTCGCCTGGATCGCGAAACGGGTCGAACAATCGAGCAAGTGCCGATCCACCGTGGTGGATTCCCCAAGATCCACCCCAACAACTCTCATGCCTCGCCCTCGGTGGCATTTGATAGTGGGCTGGCGTTCGCAGTCTTTCACACTTCAGACGCGATTTGGGTCACAGCGGTGGAACCAAACGGGCGGCAAGCTTGGCAAAAACGCGTGGCCAGTTTTCGGCCGCGAGCGTTTCAATTTGGCTACGGCGCCAGCCCGATCGTTGAAGATGGCTTGGTGATCGTGACGGCCGAATACGACGGTCCCGACAGTGGGCTGTATGCGTTCGAAGCTCGTAGCGGACGCCCGGTTTGGAAAACACCTCGGCCAGCCAATCTTAACTTCGCATCTCCGATCGTGGCCGAGATCGCCGGACGACGGCAACTGCTGCTCGGCGGTGCCTCGATGATCGCCGGTTACGATCCGGCCAACGGTAAACTGCTGTGGAGTGAGCCTGCTGCTACCGATGCAATCTGTGGCACCATCGCGTGGGATGGACGCCGCGTGCTGGTCAGTGGCGGCTATCCGGGCGAGGGAACTTGGTGCATCGAAGCCGCTGGACCGAAGAGCGTGCTTTGGCAGAATCGCGTGAAGTGCTACGAGCAGTCGCTACTCACAATCAACGGCTACGTGTTCGGTGTCGCCGACAGCGGTGTGGCGTATTGCTGGCGAACGCAAGACGGCCAAGAGATGTGGCGAAAGCGGCTGTTTGGCGGCGGTATCAGTGCCTCACCCGTCTTGGTAGACGGGATGATCATCGTCGCCAGCGAACGGGGTGACGTCTTTCTGCTCGAAGCCAACCCGGATCGATTTCAGTTGATCGGCGAGCGAAAGGTGGGGGATTCTCTCTTTGCCACGCCGGTCGCTGTCGACAACCGGTTGTATGTTCGCGCCGCGTCCCAGGGCTCCGACGGTCGCCAAGAATTCTTGGCCTGCATTGGGACGGCCTAACGCGACTAGGCCCATTGTGGACGCGCGCTCTGTCCGTACCTAACATGGAGCTCCGAGAGGCAAATGCACCTGGGCGAGAGTGACGAGTGGTTCAAACGGGCGATCAGCATCTGTGGGAAATCCGGCGTGGTGCGCACCGGTACGGGCCTTTCCCGGAAGTGGAATTCCGCAAAAAGCTGAGTGAGCTTCCCGAGGACGGGACGGAGGTGCGCCAGGGGCAAAGCACGTGGTATCCAGCCTCGCAGATCCTGGACAAGTTTCGCCAGCTGCAACGCGAAGGCATCTACCTGCATAGCAAGAACCGAACGCAAGGGCCCTTCACTGCAGCTCGAGCGCTCGAGATGCTGCGTCAATTGGACCTGAGGCACGTCGAAGGCAAGATCGGCAAAGACGCTCCGTGGTACCCGGCCAAGAAGCTCTTGGAACACCTGGAAACACTGGAGGCACCTGAGTCGACCAAGCAGACGGCAAAGGTGCCGCCGCCCGGTCGCCAGGCCGCCAGCGAGACACGTACGAGATCACCCAAGACTGCGACAAATCCAGATCCGAACGCAGACGCCCAGTTTCGGCTGACCTGCCCGTCGTGCCGCGCGGGTGTCGACGTTTACGGACGCGACAATGGCACGACGGTACCCTGCCCAAAGTGCAACCAGCTGATCAAGGTCGTGATCGCCACCGGGCCGACGACTGACGTAGCGCCGGTGCATGACTTGGATGAGCCCACCATTGAGCCCGAAATCGTTGAGCCAGATATCATCGTGCCCGACGTCGTCCAGGCCGAAGTGAATCCGGTGGTACAGTCGGCTTCACCCGTATTCGGTGACGTTGGCCCCAAAACAGGTCATCAGCTTCGGCCACAACCGGGCGCATACGCTGCTTCGCCACCTGGGTCTGCAAACCCGTACGCTGCCACCGCCATGGCCCCGGTGGCATCCAGCGGAGAAGACCGAACGGTTCACTACGTGGTGCCAGGAGTGTTCATCGCGATCTGGAGTGGGCTTGTTTTGCTTGGACAAGTATTGGGACTGGTCATCAATGGGCTGACGCTTGTCGCATTGCTATCGAATGCGCCAGCAGACTTCCGTGCCGTGGGGGCATTGGTGGGGCTACTCGTTATCAATGTCATTTTCTTGGCACTTGGCGGTTACATGCTGATGGGCGCAATCGCCATGATCCGTCGTTCGGGACTTCAGCAAGCGAGGACAGCTACCATCCTGGCCACCATTCCCTGCATCGGTTGCTTCGTTATGCCGTTTGGAATCTGGGCCTGCTGCTTCATCTTCAGCGATAAAGCGAAGCGCGACTTTTCCGGCTAGGAAAGAAGGATCTAAGACTGAAGACGATGACATCACTCTCCCTCAGGGCGTTGGTATCTACATGTCTATTTCACCCTCCCGAGGGAGGGTGAAGTCGGCTGCACCGACTTGTGTAGATACCGAGGGTGAAAGTGAGGCCCAGGAAGATTGGAATCGGGAACTCCCCTCTGAGACGATCCTTATCGTGCCATTGCGAACCGCTTCGGCACCAATGCCTGGATCAACCAGAAGACCAGCAGCATCTTTACGGTCAGCAGTGGCAGCCCGTATCTGGGATAGTACGAACAGAGAACGTAAGGAAAGAGATACGCTGCATAAACGAGGATCGCGGACTGCTGGACGAGCGACAACGCTCGGCCGTGGACCAATCGACGAAGCAGTAGGACCATCACCGCAACGAATGGAACCGGATAGGACAGCCAACGCAACGGCAACGATGGACCTCCGAACCGATACGTGCTGAAGCCAGCAGGGTTGAGCGTCACGCCCATCAAACGGTTTTTGACCTTCGTCCAATACGCGTCAGGCGACTCCCTCAATGAGTTCCAGAAACGTTGCTTCTTCGTTTCCAGATACTCAACCTCGCCCAGCTCCAAGTACTTGGCCTGTTCTTCGTTCACGTGGTAGGGGTGAGCGGACATCGTCTGAAAGTCCAACAGGCCATCCGAATCCAGCGTCTGTGACTGGTCAAACTCGAAGTACACGTTGCTTTTGATCGGAATCCACTTTCCTAGTGACACGCGGTTGCGAATCGTCCAGGGCATGATCACGACAACCGAGACCAAGCCAGCGATGATCCAGTGCTTGGGCTGGTGACGGATCAACGCCCACGTGGTGCCAACCGCCCAGGTGAATCCCGCGACGGGACTGGATAGGGCAGCGGCCCCGCCAAGCAAACCCCACGGCAAGCTCTGCTTGAGGGTTAGTCGCTTCCGTACCGCCTGTTCGCTGATCCAGACCAAGCCAAAGACCGTCGCGGTGACGATCCCCAGGATCAACCAACTGTCGTGTGTGTGAGCGAAGCAATTCGTGAACTCCGCGACGAAGTAGAACGTCACGACACCAAAGGCCAGCCAGCGAGACGAAACACGGCGACCCTGGCGAAGTACCATCAAGCCGCATCCGGCCAGCACGATGGTCTTGAGCGTCAGCACCGCCAGCATCACAAGAAACCGGTCGCCCCCAAACAGCCAGATGAAGGCGGCTTGGATCCAAACCAATAGCGGTGGCATCCAGGCGGTCGCACCACTGCCAGCGACGAAAGGATCCGAAAACCCGTCCCCACGAGCAACCGCGGCGGCGATGTTGTAGTACTCCGCCCCCAAGTGCGCGTTTCCCATCGGCATTCGCGAAGCCAGGTGGCTGTAAAGGCTACTTGGTGAGAAAAAACGCTGAAGCAACCATCCGACAGTGCCGAAGAACGTCTGCCCGGCAAGTACGCACCAAAAGGCGCGAAGCGGATGCTTTTGCAAGGCACGACGAGTCGATTGGGCCCACCGTCGACGCACGCCGGGATCGTCCAGCGGCTTGCCAAAGTCTTCAACCAATGGGTAACGGGCTGGCAGCAACATGGTCGGCTAACTCCTCCGAAGCTCAGATTCGCTCTTGCGAAAGCCGAAACGCTTAGGCAAAACTCGCTGCAAGAACCAGGTCATCAACAACATCTTGATCGCCAGCAGTGGCACGCCGTAGCGCGGATAGTAGGAACAGATCACGTAGGGGAATAGATACGCGATGTACAAGACGATGGCCGATTGCTGTAGCGAACTTAGCCTCCGCCTCGCCACAACGTTCCCCGTACACAGGATAACCATCGCGAACAGCGGTACGGGAAAGGCAACGATGCGCAACGGAAATGACAGCAGCCCCATCCAAAGCATGTTGAAGCCCGCTGGGTAAATCGTGACGGCGAACAAACGGTTCCGGACTTTGCTCCAGTACACTTCTGGTGACTTCTGTAGCGACTTCCAGAAACGCGTCTTCTTGGTTTCTAGATAGTCGATCTCACCCATTCGAATGTACTTGCGTTGTTCCTTGTTGGCGTGGATCGGATGCTTTGACATGGTGCGACCATCAAGCAAACCATCCGAATCCAAGACCTGTGACTGATCAAACTCGAAGTACACGTTGCTCTTGATGGGAATCCACTTGCCCAGCATGACTCGATTGCGAACCGACCAGGGCAAAATCACAACCAGTGCGGTCACTCCCGCTATGATCCAGTGTTTCGGCTGATTCCGAACCATCGCGCACGTCGTCCCGACAGCCCAGCTAAAACCAGCAACGGGACTGGAAAGGGCCGTCACGCCTCCCACCAAGCCCCAAACAAGGCACTGTCGAATCGTCAGTAACTTCTCGACCGACCGTTGCCTGATCCAAGCGAGCCCGAACAAGGTGGACGTGACCGTGCCCAGGATCAACCAACTGTCGTGTGTATTGCGAAAGCAGTAGAAGAACTCGGATGCCAAATAGAATCCGATCGACCCGAAAGCCAGCCACCGCATGCGGATGGAACGAAAATGGCTGAGTATTGCCAATCCACATCCTGCAAGCACCAACGTCTTGAGCGACACAATGGTAATCATCACCAAGAATCGATCGCCGCCAAAGAGCCAGATGAATGCCGCTTGGATCCAAACGAGTAGAGGTGGCATCCAGGCGGTTGCTCCGGTGCCGGCAAGAAACGGATCGGAGAATCCATCGCCGCGAGCAACCGCTGAGGCGATGTTGTAGTACTCCGCCCCCAAGTGCGCGTTACCAAACGGCATCGGACGCGCAAGATGAGAATAGAGGCTGGACGGTGAGAGCAGCCGTTGAAGTACCCAGCCAATCACGCCCAGGAACGTTTGGACTCCCAGAAGTACCAGAAACGCCTTGACGGGACGCCTCATCAATCGGTGTCGCGTTGCCGTCGCCCATCTCTGACGCACGCCTCGGTCATCCAGCGGCTTGCCGAAGTCATCGGGCAACGGGTACGCGATTGGCAGCAGCATCCGAGGTCGTCAATCCTCGTTCGGAGACTGACCGTCGGACGCGGACACTTTCTGATTCAAAAGAATGAAGCGGCTGGCATATCCATCGAGGTTGCGACTGGCAATCGGCGGCGGAACGGCGCGGCTGGGCTCGGCAAGTTCCTCTGTTGCCTCGGCTGCATCCGCATCTGCCTGGTCATCTGATTCCGCTTCGTCTTCAGCCTCTTCATCGTCCTCAGCTTCCGACTCCTCTGGATCTTCTTCGGGCTCAGGCGGCAGATACGCTGCTTGCACCTCACTGCCTCGACCGTCTCCGTTGTCATCCAGCTGGCTGTGCTCCGTTTGCAACCGCTCCACCGAACGAAATCGCTCCTGAACTTCGATCGACGTCGCCAGGTAAAGGTCCAGCAGTGACAACTGACCATCCTGGTCAACGTCTGCCAGTTCCTGATGCAAGGCATCACCGGACATTACATCCGCCAACGCGTACGGCATCTCAGTACCGGTAAATTCCAGATCAGGTTCTGTCGCCGTGATCACGGTTCGATTGGCACCAGCCATTGGCTTGATCCAAAAACCACTGACAGGCGTCGTCAATAGGAAAACTTGCTCACGACAGCTGATGCCCTTCGCCCAGTCGCCCATTTGCTTTTGATCTGGATCAGCATCCGCCACGTTGAACTGGGCCCGCTCGCCGTACAGATAAGCATGCCCAATGACAATCATCCAAAAACTATCCTGCGGACGAAGCTCCTTCGCGAACCACGACAGTTCGTCTTTGATCGACTGACTAGTACTGATGGCGGCGTTAGCGGGCAATCCGACCAACTCCTCCTGCATCGTTTCGTCAGACACCAAGACGTGCACACGCTCTTGACGGACATCAAGCACATCGTCTGCATGATCCAAGACCTTCTGCATCGCCTCCGTCATCCGCTCGCGATGCCCCTGGTCGCCTGTCAAGCCACAGCAAACCAAGAGCCATCGGTTCCCAGAGTCCGGACCAACCGTCGGACCAGGAACATCAGCAGCCCAAGCCGCTTCAGAACTAAACTGCATGCACAGCCCCAGCAGAGCCGACATCACAAGCATTCGTGTTTGCATCCTGGTCCCCTTGCTCATTGCCCCGTGATCGCCAATTCCTTGCGTTCCCCTACCGGATCACTGGCGATCCGGGAGTGGATTGGCGGGATTGAAAAGAAAGTAAGTTTCCTCGGAATAAGGCCGTTCGTTGTATCGAGTGTTCTCGAGCGCGATTTCCGAATCGACCTGCCAAACAAGCTTTCGATTGCGACGAAGCGACAGGGCGTGATAGTGGGACCGCGCAGACGCGAAATACCACACCGGATCCGCGCCCGAAGTCTTTCGCGCCTCGATGGCCAGCCAGATCTCCGGGTCCGTGGCAACAGCCAGCGCAAAGATTGCTCCATCCAACACATCGTCCCCCTTCGACTCATAGCGAAGCACCGGCTGTGGAATCAGCGTTAGCTTGGAGGGTTGCGAATTGGGGATCGAAAGGGTGCCGTCAAACTGCCGAGCGATCCCACGCATTTGAGCCAATCGCCGCCCCGCGCTGCCGCTGGGAGCGGGCACATCCGTAATCGGCTTCCAGGTCAATCCGGGCTTCATGGGCGTCCACACGGTGACCCCGTCCAGCGTTGCTGCCAGCGGACCATCGGACAGCGACAGCACTTCATGACGGCAATAGACCCTGTCATCCATCTTGTAAGTGAATACGGAAGCAAAAACGTCAGGTCGCCCGCCACGTGACCACACAAACAGAGTCCCCAGCTCCTGCTCGCGGACCGGATTCTGCCAATGCATCAACGGTTGAGAACGCAGCTCCAACAGTTTGCTACCGGATCGAATGCGATAGTCTCTTGCCGTTTCGATGAAGTGCTTTTTCAATTGCTCCGGCGTGTACTCATCCGCAGTCTGTGCTGTTGCTAATGAAGCCGGAATCGTCAATGCGAGCATCGCAAACGCCTGAAGCTTCAGACTCAACAGGCTGCATCGTGTCGACCTGGCAACTCGACACGCCGATGAACTCAACGGATCACTCATCCTTGTCCTCCTCCGATGCAAGACCCGACGATCGCAACACCACTTGCTGAGGTGGCAATTGCAGCTTGGGATCGCTTTCTTGGCACAGCAGCATCGACGACACAGAATTTTTTGCGATCCACCCCAGATACGTTCTGGTTGAAAGCTCACGCACCTGCCCTGACCAAGCGACGATCGTCCATCGAGAAAGTCCATCCTGCCGGACCACAG
>JBCCUO010000005.1:0-21093 GCA_039196805.1 Planctomycetota bacterium
ATGCCATTTGCCCGCCAGGTAGGTGCGATAACCCGCCGTACCAAGGGCTTCCGCGATCGTCACGCAGTTACGATTCAGCTCGCCACGGTATCCGTCGTATCCTCGGTCAGACATCATGTGACCGATGCCCGCCTGATGGGGATACAGTCCAGTCAGCAAGCTGGCACGCGTCGGGCAACAGCGGGCCGTGTTGTAGAACTGGTTCAACCGAAGTCCATTGGCCGCCAACGAATCGAGGTTCGGCGTTTCGATCTCGCTGCCATAGCAGCCGATGTCCGAAAACCCCATGTCATCACTCATGATGTAGATGATGTTAGGGCGGGCCGATTCCTGAGCACTGGTAATCGGCACCAGGGCTGGCACTAGAGCCAGCGATAAGGCGCTGAACAGACGGACTGGATTCATGTTGGTCTTGCCGGCGAATGAGGATCAAGGCGGGGAGAAGCAGACGGGGTTCGATGGCTACAACCGGAAGCGGATCGGTAGCACTTCGCTGGACGCAACGGCGCGTCCCCAGCGGCGGGCGGGTCGGCCCTGCCACTGACGCACCGCTTGCACGGCGGCTTGGTCAAGCAGCAAGTGGCCGCACGATTGGCTAACCTGTACGTCGGTGACCGTGCCCCGCTCATTGATGCTGAGCCGCAGCATCACGACACCTTCAAGTTTCCGGCGGACCGCTTCTGCTGGATAGGTTGGCGGTTGATTGTTGGACAGGTCCGCGGATTGGTCTTGCAGACCGGCGGACTCGGTTGGTGGCGTCATCGGAGTGACTGCCGGAGCCGCTGGCCGTGGAGTCAAGCGTGGTCGGAACTCGGTTGGTGTTTCGACTGGAACCCGATCAGGTGACATCGGCACCCGCGTTAGCTGCAATGCGCTACGGGTCAACGGAGGAAGCTCGTGCCCAGCATCAGGCGTCAGAGGATTCGCGCCGCGGCTCGGCGATCGAGCATGGTTTCCGGGCAACATTCTGTCCCCGGCCATTGCCAAGTCCGACCCTTCCGCACGCGGGAGGGTGTTTTGCAACAACCCCTCGGGCGACGCGGTGATCCTAGGCGTTGGCATCGTGTTGGCGACCGATCTGTCCAACTCGATCGTGATCACTTGGTCACTTCCGGCGGACGAGAAGGGCGTTCGAGTGGACACTGGAATCGCGTACAGCAACGCCACGATGGTTCCGTGTGTTGCGAGCGATACAGCGTAGGACTTGACCAAAGACGGCAACGGGCGCTCCGCCGACGAGAAGTGAAGCAATCGGACTGCAGTATACTCATTCGCGCTGGCCAGCTAGACGAGTCGGCGCGCCGGAAGCGAACCATTGCCGATGGCTGATCCGCTTCCCTGGTTCGGTCTGGGTCAAGTTTGCGGATCGTCGTCATGACGATTCACGGCGTTGAATCGGTCCTGCCGATTATCCCACTCGGCGTGTTCGTTAGACACGCAGCCAGATTCAGCGGTCAGGATAGGCGGCAGCAGTGAGCAATTGGTGCAAAGATCAACCGTCTGGATTGAGGTTAGCAACCTTCCTGATGGTGTGGTGGCTCTCCACATCCGCTGACGCACAGGATCAAGCGACGCTGCCGGAGATCGAAGTGCGTCCGCCTCAAGAGCCTCTGGTTGAAGTGCCGGCCGAACCTCTGGATCAACCCGTCGACCCGGACAGTGCCGCGACTAGCCCACCGTCGCCACAAGCGGCTGCCTTTCCTGCTCCGCCTCCTAGCGCCCAGGCCTTCCCGCCCACTTCACTGGGCGACTCTCAGCAGTCGGCTTCGCCGTTCGCTTCCTCTTCGGTGGAGAGCCCCTTTGACGTCCCGTTGGGACAATCGAACCCACTGGCTGAAAACTCGGGTGTCCTGCGGGGTGGTCTTTCACTGTTTGACAGTCCCGCAGCGGCATCGGTGAGGTCGGGTGACGAGATTCGTCGACGGCAGGCACCGGACATGTTTCACGCCCTGCAAAACGAAGTCGGCGTGCTGATCCAAAGCACGGCGGCCGGACAGGCGTCCCCCTTCGTGCGTGGACTCACCGGTCAGCAGGTTTTGATCCTGATCGACGGGATTCGTCTCAACAACTCGATCACTCGTCGAGGCCCCAATCAGTATTTCAACACGATTGACCCGGGGATGATCGACCACATCGAGGTCCTGCGTGGTCAGGGATCCGTGCTGTGGGGCTCCGATGCGATCGGTGGTGCCATCAACGTCGTCACACGCGGTGCCGACCTGACCCGCGGTGGTCACGGCGGGTATGCGTCGCGGGAATTCGTGCAGTACTACAACACGTCGAATTCATCCCCCTATAGCCGATTCAACGTGGAAGGCTGGGTCGGATCCAGTGGGCTGTTTGGTGGAGGAAGCTTTCTAAACGTGCGGGACTTGGACACCGGATTCGACCAGTTCTCGCGTCAGCCGGGCACGAACTACCAACAATACGCCGGTGATCTGAAGTTCAATTACCTGCTAGGCGAAGACAGCATGCTGACACTGTCGATGCAGCATTTTGAACAAGAAGATCTGCCGCGGAGCGATCGTTTTCCCGGCTACCCGCTGGACCGCAACAACAGCAACTCCAACGGCGGGGCTCGGTTCTTCGATCCCCAACAACGAGACCTGCTGTACCTGCGGTATCAATCGGTCGCCCCGCTGGGCGGAATGTTCGACGCCATGACGGCGACGGTTTCGTATCACCGGCAGCGCGAGATTCAGACCCGCGGGATTCCGACGACTCGGTCGCAAGAAACGGATGTCGATACCGTGGGACTGCAAGCCGTGGCGTCGAAGTCGCTTGGTGACTATGGCAAGTTCACGACTGGCATGGACTGGTACTACGATGATGTTGATTCGGCGTTCGACGGTAGCGCCAGCGGCCCGATCATTCCCGACGACGCCTGGTATCGCCGAGCCGGAGTGTTCTTGAATTGGGATGTCGACCTGACCGACCGCTGGATCGCTACGGCGGGCATTCGATACGAATCAATCGAGACCGCCGGCACACCGGTCGTTGCCGGCACGCCTCAATTCATCAAAGCCAGCTACGACGATTGGGTCTCGCAAGTCGGATTGACCTACAAAGTGACCGATCAAGTCAATCTGTTTGGTTCAATCGCTGAAGGCTTTCGGGCACCCAACTTGGACGACCTGATGGCGAATAATCCGAACGTGTTGCAAGCCGGGCAGAGTGTTCCCAGCCTGGGGCTGACCCCGGAGCACTCCGTAAACTGCGAAGTCGGAATGCGGACGCGAATGGAGCGGCTCCGCACTCAGACGTCGGTGTTCTGGTTGGACCTAAACGACAGCATTGTTTCGATCACCGCAGCGCCCAACACGTTTGCTTCGGCCAACCAAGACTCATTCGTGCAAGGAGTGGAACTGAGCGGCGACTATCTGCTCACGGGCTCTTGGGCTCTCTACGGGAACTTCTGGTACACGTACGGCATCAACGAGGTGACGAACTCGCCGCTGAGCCGCATCCCGCCCACGCAAGGAATTTTGGGCCTGAAGTACCGGGATCGTTGCGACCGCAGCTACTTGGACATCTACACTTGGATGTCACGTCGACAAGACCGACTGGATCCGGTGCGCGATGTCACCGATGAACGAATACCGATCGGTGGCACGCCGGGATTCGCGACATTAAACGTTCGCCTGGGTCGCACGTTTGGCAAGTGCCGTCAACACCGAGCCAGCGTGAGTCTCGAGAATGTAACCGACAAGGACTATTTGGTTCACGGCTCGGGAGTCTTGGGTACCGGAGCAACGGCGCGACTGGGGTACAGCTGGCTGTTCTAAGCGTCAGCTCAACAGCCAGTTCACGATCGCGATCTACCCGTGCTCCTGCTCGAAAGCGCAGAGCCTCGCCTTCGGAGAAGGCGGGCTGCATTGTCGACAGATCACTCCGTGATCCCGAGCCGCTCTCGCACCGCGAAACGATTGGGCGGGCAATTCATTTTCCTCAGCTGAGAAGCAGCGACGTTCGCTAGCCTGGGACGCTAGTCCCAGGACAGCGACGCCCCAACGTTTAGTGAGTCGCGAAGCGACGGCTTCTGCGGCTTGGACGCGATGCGATTTCGCCGCCAGCGAACAGGTCACCGCTCCGCGGTTCAGGCGTGTTGTATGTCACGCAACTGGGACTTCGTCCCAGCCTATCGAAAACACCGCTTCGCGGTTTCGGAATCCGGGGCGCAGAGCCTCGCCTTCGGAGAAGGCGGGCTACGTTGTTGACAACCAAACGTCATTCTCCTTCCGTTGGCCGCGCTGGTTCCTGCTGGTCGGTGTTTTCGCTCAAACGCAGCTTCAGTCCGATCGACTGATACGTGCGATTGAATTCGTCAACAAACGAAACGGGGTCGGCTGACGGCATCAGCAAGGGACCGACGGGTTGATTGGCTTGCATCACAATCGCGTCTCCCGGAATCCATTTCCGAGGACTACTCATTCCCGCTGGCCTCGATAAAGCGCCGAGGGATGGGGGAATCCCAGCCGTTTGTCCACCATGTTATAGGGAGACTCGCCGCGGAGAAAACGCCTGATGTTGATGCAGGCCAAGTCGACCGTGTCGCTAACCCGTCGCGCGGACTGCGCACCCACGTGTGGGGTCAAGAGGACGCGTGGGTGATCCCATAGTTGGCTGGATTCGGCCAGCGGTTCAACTTCCGTCACGTCCAAGCCGGCGCCGGCCAGCCTGCCGGAGTCCAGGGCTTGTACGAGCGCTGATTCGACCACGACACTCCCGCGAGCCACGTTGACCAGGTAGCTGCCCGGCCGCATTCGCTGAAACCGGTCGTTGTCAAACAACGACTGGGTGTCCGCGTTCAAGGGCAGTGTCAGAATCACGATGTCACTGGACGCCAACAACTGATCCAGCTGATCGTGTGGCAACAACGTCTCGACTTCGTTGGGACAGTCGATTGGATAGTAGTCAGTTGCAATGATCCGCACGTCCCATGGCGATAGCATGCGGGCGATCGTCCGACCGTTTCCGCCCAGGCCGACGACTCCGATGGTTTTGCCACGCAGGTCGTCCGTGGGCAACCGAATGAATTCGCGTTTGCTCCGCGCTAACTGAAAGAGGGTGGCACTGCGAATCAACCCGAAAAGCAGGCTGAAGGTTTGCTCCGCGACCTGCGGTGCAAAAAGTCCGGACGCACTGCTAACGATGATTTCCGAATCGATGACTCCCGGCACCAAGCAGTGGTCCAGTCCAGCTGCAGACGATTGAATCCACTTCAGCCGTTGGGCCTTCAGCACGCGGTCCCAGTCAACAGGAACCTTGGCGTGGCCGATGAAGATGTCCGCCGAGGGAAGGGCCTGGTCAACACCCTCTTGCCCCGCGTTGATGATTTCCGCTTCGGGTACGACTGACTGAAGCTGGGCGATATGCTGTTCTTCGACGGGAAAGCAAAGGACGATTCGCATTCCCAAAGTGGACGCGGGATCGGAACCCTTGACGGATGGTGGCGGCATGTTGCTGAAACGTTTGACTTTGGTGTGAGAGGGCTGACGATGCAAACGATATCCGCAGCGGATAGACTCGCGAAGTCACCTGCATTGACGAGTTCGACTGCAATCGTTCATTGGCTGGTCATCGGAGTCACCCTGGTGGTCAGCTGCGATGCCGGATCGCTAAACGCAGACTGGGATTTGATCGTGGCGTTTCAGGCCTCCTCCGACGGATTCAGCACCGACGAAGTGCTGATCCAGGAGGAACTGCGGGCACGGTTTCTGGACCAGCTCAGCGGGCAGATCGGAGCTCCCCTCTCGACCGATCAACAGCGTGAGGCAGTCGCGGGACTGATCAAGCTTCGCAAGGCAGGCAAATTGGCGATGCGTGCGACACAACGCGCTCCACGGGTGGACGATCAGTACCTCGCGATTGCGGAGATCGCCGCGCGAACGGTGACCAATCGCCATCGCGTGACCACCGACCAAGTCTTGATCGATCCGGAGTTGCGGGACCAGCTGCAACGGGAAGCGGAACGCATTAAGCCAGACGTCGATGCCGACACGATCCGCCGTCTGGTGCTGCGACTGCGAAAGACGCGACGACTGAAGCCGGAGTTGGTGCTGAAGGTCGCCGACTGGCCGCGTGACTTGCTCACCTTCACGCTGGACCAGCTGCGTCAGCCGGGCGGGCTGGATCAAGTTCCGGTGCTTCCTGGTGTGTACCTGTTCCGCAGCTCAGCGGGCTATCTCTACATCGGCGAGGCTTCGCAGCTTCGAAGTCGATTGACCCAGCACCTGAAGGGTTCGCACAACTCGGGGTTGGCCGCCGCGATCAGCCCTGAAGCGGGACAGACGCTGACGGTCGAAATCCACGCCTTTCCCAAGGACTCGCCCGCTAAATCCGTATCCGTCCGCCGGGCTTATGAGAGCGAGTTGATCCGCAGCCGCCGGCCCAAGTTCAACGTGCTTCCGTAAATCGTCTTGACCTTCGGTCACTCAGCGTGGCAACGTTCGAATCGGCGCTCACGCGTAGCCGCAAAGGAAAGCATTGAGCGAACACTCTTGCGTCTTGGCGACTTTGCGTGAGTCTCTCTGCGATAGCTCCTTGTCGCGGGAACGCGTGGCAACCTCACATTGCCGCGTAGTGGACGCAAGAAGCAATACCGAGCGGGCGGATCTACGCCATTCGCAGCAGCTGTTCACCGATGTCGACGCAGCTTGACGCTGCGAGCGCGTCCCACTGAGCATGGCGTTCTGCTGGAAGCACGCGGCGGCAAAGCTTGGCGCAGGCATGCACGTCCCGCCGCACTTGGTCCTCGGTCGACGCAGCGATTGGGGCAAGTGCCGAGATGTTGGTGACCGCGTCCATCAAACGCAGCTCACCGTGGTGGTCGACCCACAAATTCCCGGCCGTCACGGAACCGTGAAAACCGCCGGCATCATGCACGGCTTGCAGGGCGAAGCAGATCTTTGCCAGTTGTCGGCGATGTCCAAGACTCGGTTGCCCGCGCACCCAATCCACGTAGCGGACACCAAAGATCCAAGGGCGGATGGTTGCCAGCCATCCCTGCCCCGACGTCGCCAAACGCGGGCGGACCCAGTTGGGATGCCTGACTTCGGATGCCTTTTCGCAGGCGTCCATCCAATCGTTGACGTTGCCGCTCACGCTTACCGCCTTCATCGCCACCGACCGGCGCGTTTCTCGATCCCTCCCGCGTACTAACAAGCGATCACGGTCCTGCCGGATCACTTCACCCCGCCGCACATTCTTGGGAAGCGGAACCGGCAGTGCTGCGGATGCAATGGGCGTCAGGTTGCCAGCGGCAGCACCGGAGCCGACGTCGCCAAGACTCTCCACGGGAATTGCGAACAGCTGGTCGATTGAATCGCCAAACTCGCCGTACCGTTGACGCCAATGCGTCACGCTCAGCGTTTCGCCCCGCTCACGACGCACGCAAAGCTCAGCGTCGATCAGATCCAGGCGATGCCCCGACTGCAAAAAAGGCAGGTCGTGGAAGTACTCCGACGCAGCGACCGGTTCACCGCCGCGATGTCGCAAAATCAAATCGGTGCAGACCAGGTCGACCCACCGTGCGATCGGCATCAGCTGGCAAAGTTGATCCACAACGGCGTCTCGATCGTGCGATTGGTCGCCGAATCCTGGGTGGTCAGTGATCTCGACCGAAGCAAGGACCAACTGTTTCAGCGGAGTGGTCAGGTCATCGCGCCGCCGCTGATGGATCCACTCGATCCAGTTTTCGGGTGTCATCGGGCCGACTTGCCACCGTCACCCGTTTGCGACTTACCGGTATCTTTTAGGTCGACCGAGTGATCCGGGACGGTCATCGTGGCACGAACACGCTGAATCGCGCGTCGGACGCGCATCCGCGCCGTATCAGGCGGCATGCTCAACGCTTCTCCGATTTCTTTCCACCCACGATTTTCCAGCATCATGCGGACCGCGGACGCCTCGGTGGGGGCCAGCATCGACTCGATCCGCTGCAGAACTTCACGGCGCAGCGCCACTTGGCTAGGAGACTCGTCGTGGTCGGCCATCGGCAGTTCGTCGACCGGCGTTGATTCATTGCGTCGAAAGTCGCGGCATTGACGCGCCAACGTCCGGAAGGTGTCGATCACCTGATTGTCGATGGCGCGCAGAATGTAGGCCAGCACTTCATCGCGACCCAACTGTTTGTCGGCTGGGCTACGGATCAGATCGGCCATGACCTCGTTGCAGATGTCCATCGATTCCGCTTGGCCGGTCAAACCGTACTGCCGCAACCGAGTTCGAGCCCGCCGTCGAAGCTGCTCCTCAAAATCACGCCACATGATTTCGAGTGTCTCGGCTGGTTCAGAACTATCCATCGGGTCCGATTGCAGTGGGGCAGAAACCGTTAGTGTACTCACTGCTGGGCTTTCTGACTCACACCCGCGCCGACGCCACGGCCTCGGGGACCCAAGCGGCCGAACATTCGATCCAGTTCGTCTCGACTGAAAAAGAGTGCCGTGGGACGTCCATGGGGACAATGGTGCGTGTCCTGATACAGGTCTTTCTGCTCCAGCAAGCTGGTGATCTCTTCCGTCGAAAGGGGGTCGCCCGCTTTGACCGCGGCTTTGCAGGCGATGGTCGACAGCAGGTGATTGAGAAGGTCTTTGGGGTCGGGCGATTTTCCCGCACCCAATAGCGCCTCCAAGACGATCCGCAACATCTCGGCGGGCGACGATCGGCTTAGCATGGCGGGGTAGGACTGAATCAAGATCGTTTCGCCACCAAAGTCATCAATCTCCAGTCCGATCCGGCTGAGTGTGTCTTTGACTTCCAAGGCGGCCGCTCGTTCCGACGGCGTCAAGGAAATCGGTTCGGGGACCAGCAGCCGCTGCGACTCAAGGTTGTTGCCCTCCCCCAGCACCCGACGACAAACCCGTTCGTAGAGCACTCGTTCATGCAACGCGTGCTGATCGATGACCACCATGCCCGATTCGTCTTGCGTGACCAAGTAGCGGTTGTGCACTTGGAACCCGAGGTAGCAGACCGACGGGCCCGGCTGCGACTGCTCGGCAGGTTCGTTTGGCTCGCTCGAGTCGGAGCGGGAATCGGCGTCGCTTTCTGTCGCAGACATCGACTCCGAGCTGGCGTCCCAGGGAGCCACGTCAGCGGTCGCGGTGATGGTCGAACCGGATGTCGTGTGGCCAGAGTCTTGAGTGGCTGCGGGTGCGGTGACCGAACTGCCACCGGGAAATGGCTGGAAAGCGGGGACACCTCCCATTGCCGAAGTCGACGCGGTGGAGTCTTCGCCAGTACGAGCCCAGTTGATCACCGACTGACGTTGCTGTTCGACCGCTCGAGCATTCATTCCCAGAACACCCTCACCGGGCGACCGAAGGTCCTCGGGTGCAGTCACCGGCTGAGGCGGCCCGACACGCTGGGTCATGTCGGTTGAAAGAAACTCATGCCGAAGCGACTGCAGGAGTCGACTGTAGACTCGGCCGCCATCGGTGAATCGCACTTCCATCTTGGTCGGGTGGACGTTGACATCGATCATCTCGGGCGGCATCGTCAACCGCAGAAAGCAGATGGGAGATCGACCGACCATCAACAGTCCGCGATACGCTTCGCCCAAGGCATGCTGCAGGGCACGGTCGCGGATGTGCCGGCCGTTGAGAAACAGGTACTGCATCCGATTGTTGCCGCGGCTGACGGACGGATCGCAGGTGTAGCCGGAGACACGGATCTGTCCGTCATCGCTGTTGATCGCAATCAACGCGTCGCCGATTTCCGGACCGAAGAACGCCTCGATCCGCTCCGCCCATCGTTGAGTCGGCGGCAAGTCGTGCAGCGCCTTTTCGCCATTGCGAAGCACAAAGTGGATGTGCGAATTCGCCAGAGCCAGCCTCGTGAACGCCTCGACGATGTGACCTCGTTCGGTCTGCGGCGTTTTTAAGAACTTGCGACGGACGGGTGTGTTGAAGAACAGATTGCGGATCTCCATCACCGTGCCGCTGGGGCAACCGCAGGGCGCGGGTGATTCGACCACACCGCCACGCACGTTCAGCTCGCTGCCCGATCCGCCTGCCTGGGTGCGACTTCGAATCGTCAGGTGAGAAACACTGCCGATCGAAGCGAGCGCTTCGCCGCGAAACCCGAGCGTACCAACGTGGAACAGGGCTTCATCGTCGGGTAGTTTGCTGGTTGCATGACTGGTCACCGCCAACGGTAACTGATCCTCGGTCATTCCACAGCCATCATCGCTGATCCGGATCAGCTCGGTCCCGCCCCCTTCGATCGTGACCTCGATTCGCTTGGCGCCGGCGTCAACACTGTTTTCCAGCAGCTCTTTGACGACCGAGGCGGGACGCTCGATCACCTCGCCGGCGGCAATCTGGTTGACCAGATTCGGAGGAAGTTGACGGATCGTCGGCAGTGGGGTGGCAGTCGCTGTCATCCCTGCGAATGTACCGGGTAGCGCGACGAGGGCAAGCTGGAAAACGAATGCGATTCGTCCGGCCAATGCAAGCATTGGCGAATCAGATGCTGTCCTTAAGGCCGAAACACGATGTAGTTCTTCTCGTTGCCTTGAAGCACGGTCACGCGAAGCGGCTGACGCTGATCGGTCGAAGTGACAAAGGCCTCGATCAACTGATCCACGCTGGTGAGCGGCACTTTGTCAACTTCCAGCAGGATGTCGCCGGCTCGCAACCCAGCTTGATTGGCCAGGCCTCCCCTTCGCACTCCCGCCACAATCAGTCCATTCTCCAACCCGTTGTACTGAAGCCGTCGGACCGCCTCGGGTGTGACCGGAACCAACGTGGCGCCGAACGCGCCACCCGGCTGAAACATCTCGCGCACCTTGCCCAGGATCGGGTCTTCGCGTTCCTGCAGCGTGACTGGAATGGTTAGCTGATCGCCGCCACGATCGATTTGCAGTCGGACGATCGATCCAGGACTCCGATTGGCCACGTTGTTACGCAACTGTCCACCGCTGCTGATGGGGCGTCCATCCATCGCCACCACCACGTCCCCAGGTTGGATACCGGCCAGTGCCGCAGGTTGCCCCTTGCCGATCCCACTGATGAAAGCGCCGGACCGAACGCGCAGACCAAACCGTTTGACCAAATCCGGGTTCACGTCTCCGATCGAAACACCCAGGAACCCGCGTTTCATTTCGCCCGATTCAATCAGGGAATTGAGCACTGGTGTGGCAAGCTGAATCGGAATGGCGAAACCGACCCCCGCACTGCTTCCGCTCTTGGACAGGATCGCTGTGTTGATGCCGACCAATTCGCCACGCATGTTTACCAACGCTCCGCCCGAGTTTCCCGGATTGATCGCCGCATCGGTCTGCAAGAAGTCCTCAAAACCTTCAAAGCCATACTCATCGCTGATGATGTCTTGATCACGATGCTTGCCGCTGATGATCCCGGCGGTCACGGTCTGGTCCAAGCCAAACGGACTGCCAATCGCGAGCACCCAGTCACCGATTCGCATCGCATCGGAGTCCCCCAACATCGCGGCCTGCAAGCCTTGGAGGTCAACCTTGATGACGGCCAGGTCGGTTTCTGGATCGGTTCCGATGATCGTCGCTGATGCACGTCGTCCGTCATGAAGCTCGACCATCAACTCGTCAGCTTCCTTGACCACATGATTGTTGGTCGCGATGTAGCCGTCACTGCGGATCACCACACCGCTACCCATACCGGTCGACTCTTGACGCTGGGGTGGCAGCCCAAACAACTGGTCCATTCGACTGCCACGAACCAGCCGAGCTTGCTTGGTGCTGATGCTCACCACGCTGGGCTGCAGCATCTGGGAGATTTGGTGAAAAGAGTTGGACAGCTCGATCGCGGAGGTGGAGGCCGGGGACTGGAGTCTTGGGCCCCCGATTTGGTCCGCCAACGCAAGCGATTGCCGCGAAGAAGGCAGGCTGATCGCGGCGAGGGTCAGCAACGATCCGAACAGCATCGAGGCCAGCGCGAAACCGGCAGACTTCAGTAGTGTGGGCATCTGAGCAAGTTCCTTCCAAGGCAGATCAATCGAGCAGCAATTGCTTGGGGCAAACCAACTGGATTGGCTCACCCACCATGCATCGCCGGACCGAATTTTTTACAGTCGACGCGTACATGATTCGCAATCGCAAAGGGGCGGGCAATCCCGATCACCAGGTCATGATCGTTCATGTCCATCGCCGATCAAGGACCGCCCTTGATGATGGCGGTAGCCGGGGCGAAATGCCCCGCGATTCGGGAAATTTGCTAAAGTAGGCCCAGGCGTCGGACGAAGCGGTGGATCGGATACCCACTGCTTCGCCGAGTGTCGGACATGCGATCACCGTCCGCCCGGCACAATTCGTGGATCGGAACAACCTTCACGCGGACATCATTGTCACGGAGTGATCAGACGCATGCGAGACGTAGTGACGGTGATTCTGGCGGGTGGTCGCGGTTCCCGGCTTGAGCCGTTGACGCGTGACCGAGCAAAGCCGGCGGTTCCTTTCGGTGGTCTGTATCGGATCATCGATTTTGTGCTTAGTAACTGCCTGAACAGTGACATGCGTCGACTGTTGCTGCTGACCCAATACAAAGCTCAATCGTTGGACCGTCACATCAACCTGGCTTGGCGAAACTACTTTTGCCGTGAACTGGGTGAATTCATCGACGTGGTCCCTCCGCAACAGCGGATCGACAACAACTGGTATCGCGGCACCGCCGACGCGGTCTACCAGAACATCTACGCCATCGAGCGAGAGCAGCCCGAGCACGTGGTCATCCTTGCGGGCGACCACATCTATAAGATGAACTACGAGGCGATGGTTGATTTTCATCGCAAGACCGATGCCGACATCACGATCGGTGCCCTCCGCGTGCCCCGCGATGACGCCAAGCAGTTTGGTGTGATGCAGCTGGACACTGACTATCGCTTGCTTGGCTTTCAGGAAAAGCCGGACGACCCAATTCCGACTCCCGAAGATCCGGATGTCTGCCTGGCATCGATGGGGATTTACGTCTTCAACGCTCGGTTCCTCTTCGAGCGGCTGTGCGATGACGCGACGATGCCCAGGAGCCATCATGATTTTGGCAAGGACATCATCCCCAAGGCCATCGCTGACAGCCGGGTGTTCGCATTCCCGTTCACCGATGAAAACCGCAAGTCGGACGCTTACTGGCGAGATGTCGGCACCATTGATGCCTACTATGAAGCGAACATGGATCTGGTGGGCGTGGATCCGCAGCTGAACCTCTATGACAAGCAGTGGCCCATGCGGTCCTTTCAGCCCATGCTGCCGCCGCCGAAGTTTGTCTTCGGCAGTGACGGGCGGTCGCCCCGTCGCGGCGAAGCGTTGGACTCGATCGTTTGCCAAGGCGCCATCGTTAGCGGCGGAAGCGTGAAAGGCAGCTTGATCGGCGCGGGCTGCCGCGTGAACAGTTATGCGGAGGTGACCGACAGCATTCTGTTCGACAACGTCGAAGTCGGACGACACAGTCGTTTGCATCGCGTGATCATCGACAAGGGTGTGATCATTCCACCCGAGACGGAAATCGGGTTCGACTTGGATGCCGACGCTGCACGAGGGTTGACGGTCACCGACAGCGGACTGGTCGTGATTGCCCGAGGTGAATCGATTCGCAGCTCCGTGGTCGTTTGACAGGGTGCCGTTCATGTTGGAAGGCAACTCGCTGCTGGCCGTCGTGGGCATCGTGCTTGGTCTGGTTCTACTGGGCATCGGCTGGATGCTGGGCTTTCGGCTTGGTCGCCGCGGCCGTGCCGCCGATGTGATGAGCGAGACCGAACGTGAGCGGATGCTGCGATTGCTGCATGAACTGGGCACTTGGACCAGCGAGTACTCCGGGAATGTCTCCAAGTACTCAGGGCAGCTGGGGGAACTGTCGGAAGCGGTCCGAGCTAACGGCGAAGTCGGTGGCGGCGCGAAAGTGATCACGCTGCTGCAACAGATCATGCAGACCAACGAGGATTTGCAGCAGCGACTGGACGCCGCGGAACGGCAACTGGATAAGCAAACGCGGCAGATCGAATCGTACTTGACTGAAGCACGAACCGACGGTCTGACCGGCCTGTACAACCGCCGGGCGTTTGACCAAAAGATGGACGAACTGTTCACGTCCTATCGCAAAGGCGGCCGGTCGTTTGTGCTCACGTTGATTGACATCGACCACTTCAAGCGAATCAACGACACGCAAGGCCACCAGGCGGGTGACCAGGTCTTGCAGCGGATTGCATCGATCTTGAACAACGAATTGGACGACGTGGTGATCGTGGCCCGGTTTGGCGGCGAAGAGTTCGCGGCCATCATGGATGGTCCACTCCGGCTGGCGGCCGAACGCATGAATTCCGTCCGCAAACGGATTGCCGGAGAGCGCTTCGATGTCGGCGCGGTGCAGTTAGAAGTCACGATCAGCGTTGGCCTGAGCGAACCTCGCGAAGACACGATTGTTGCCCCGATCATCCGTCGCGCCGACGAGTCGCTGTATGCGGCCAAGAACATGGGCCGCAACCGAGTCTACTTCCACGACGGCCGCGGCCCCGCGTTAGTCGGCGCTCCCGAAGTGCTTTCCTAGCGGTCAGCGGAGGGGAAGAGGCTTTTGGCGGTTAGCTGTTAGCGTTTAGCCGGAAAGAGATCGCGGATCCATCCCTTCACGCTCCCAATTTTTTGTCCCTCAATTTTTTGTCAGTCTCTCCGCGCCTGCGCTCCTCCATTTTTCTGTCCCCTATCTTTCTGTCATCTTTTCCCGATCGGAAGTCTCATCGCCCTACGCACGCCCATCGTCGCGCGCCGCCGCCAGGCCTGCGGCATGGCCGGTGCTGAACGCGGCTTGGAAGTTGTAGCCGCCGATCCACCCATCCACATCCAGGACCTCCCCAGCGATGTAGAGCCCCGGGTGCAGTCGACTGGCCATCGTTTTGGGGTCGACCTCCGACAGCGACACGCCGCCCGCGGTGACTTCCGCTTTGCCGAATCCTCGGGTGTCGTGCACCGGTAGCGTCAGCTGCTTCAGTCCGGAAACTAGTCGTTGCATCGATTCGCGCTTCAGCTCGGCCAGAGTGACCTGGGCGTCACACTGCCGAGTGATCGCCTCGGCCAATCGCTGCGGTAGCCACTCGGCCAGCAACGATGCGATCATCCGGCGTCCTCGCCCGCCGCCACGGTTCTGCAGCAAACTGCGGAGATGGTCGTTTGAGACGTTGGGTATCAGGTCCAGTGACAGACCAACGTCCTTCATTTCGCTGGCCGTCATCACGCCACTGACATCCATCGCGGCGGGCCCCGAGAATCCGAAGTGGGTGAACAACCAGGAGGCACGGCGTTGCACCAGAGGTTTGGACGGGGCCTTGGTGTCGGGGCGCCGCACGGTTGCGACGGTGTCCGGCAACGTCAAGCCGGACAGGTCGTGCATCCATCCGGTTCCTCCCACCAGCGGCACCAGCGCCGGCCTCGGTCTGACAATCGCATGCCCCAGTCTGCCAAGCCAACCGTATCCGTCGCCGGTCGTGCCGCAGCCGGGCCAACTTCGTCCGCCAGACGTGATGATCACCCGGTCAAAGCAGCGGCCTTGCTGGTCGGTGTCGATCCACCAGCGAGGCCGATCCGCGGTGCCCGCCGAGTCGGGTGTGATCTTGCGGACACCCTGTTTCAATTGGATGTCGACACCGGACTGTCGAGCGTGCTTCTCCAACGCGTCACGGACGTGGAGCGCTCGATCGCTGACGGGGAACACCTTGCCGGTGGATTCAACCTTGGTCTGCACCCCCAAGTAGTGAAACAGCTTGACCACCGACGCGGGTGGAAACCGCCCCAAGCTCGGCTGAAGGAATCGTCCTGCCGTTCCAAAGGCCGATGCGATGCCTCGCGCGTTGGTGTCATGCGTGATGTTGCATCGGGTGCCGCCCGACATCAGGATCTTGACTCCCGTCTTGGCATTCTTTTCCAGCAGAGTGACACGCGCGCCCTCCTGGGCGGCCACGGCGGCAGCCATCAGCCCCGCCGCTCCGGCACCAATCACAGCGATGTCGACGGGGGCCTGGGGATTCAAAGAGGATCCTGGGAAGCGGGAGTGCAAATGAGCGGCGTGGCACGAACCATGTGCGAATTCTGACCATGTCGCCGGCGACCACAAACCCCTCGCGAGACCCGTGGCTAAAATCGTCGCAACCGTCAGGGTTTGCCATCCTCGGGGGGAAAAATCGCGAATACACTAAGAGCCGATTGAGGGACGGGATCAGCGTTATCGATCAGAGAATGGATGAGCGGCAGTCGACCACTGCCCCGCAAGAGTTTGGCAGTCGACCACTGCCCCGCAAGAGTTTGACAGGGATGGCCAGCCAAATCGCTGCCCGCTTCCTTGCCTGGATTCTGCACGTCGATCCGATCTACCACCCGACCCACAACGCTTCGATGACTTCGCACTCAGACGCATTGGTCAAGAAAGGCTTCTCGTTTCACCAGGCACGGTCCTTGATCGGCGATCTGAGCAAGCCGAACCCGGTGATCTATTGGGCTGACTTTCTGACGTCGATCATCCTGGGTCACGTCTGCTTGCACGTGATCTTCTTCGCCCATCGATGGTACGGCTTCACGCCGGCGTCGACGGCCGTGATCGCGGTTGCGTACGTGGGCACCGTGTTGTTGTACATGCGGGCGTTGATGTTCATCCACGAATTGGTGCATTTACCCAAGGAAGGCTTCAAGGGATTTCGGATCGCGTGGAACGTGATGTGTGGAATCTTCTTCTTCGTTCCGTCCTTTCTCTACTATCCCCACGTGGATCACCATCGCCGGAAGCACTACGGCACCGATCACGATGGAGAATACCTGGCACTGAGCCATCACGGTCGCTGGATGATTGTCGGTTTCATCGCTCAGGCACTCATCATCCCGCTGCTGGGCGTCGCCCGTTTTGTCTTGATCAGCCCGATTTGCTGGGTGTACCCGCCGGCCCGCCGTTGGGTGCACAAGCACGCGTCGACCATGGTGGTTGATCCTTTCTACGAGCGCGATGACGCGACTCCGCGAATGATGCGGATCGTCTTGCTTCAGGAAGCGTGCTGCTTCGCCTGGGGCGTTTGGTTCCTGGTCCGAGGCGGCATCGTGCGGGGCGAATGGCTGGACCCGTTCTGGGCGATCGGCTACGCGGTGGGACTGGGCGTGTTGGTGCTTAATGAAGTTCGCACCTTGGGCGCCCATCGCTGGACCAACAAAGGCGATGAGATGACGTTCGAGGAACAACTCCTTGATTCCGTCAACTACCCTCACCACCCGTGGATCAGCGAGTTGTGGGGCCCAATTGGCACTCGGTACCATGCGCTACACCATCTGTTCCCCAAGCTTCCCTATCACAACTTGGGACTGGCTCACCGACGATTGGTTGCCGGCTTGCCAGCGGACTCGCCCTACCACGACACAATCGCAGGCAGTCTGACCAGCGAGATCGTCGCCCTGTGGAAACGGGCCACCGAGTCCACGCGGAACGATCGAGCCGCGCCGTCGCAAACCGCCCAGGAAGCGGCGGCGTAGCCTCAGGCGGCTCGTTGCGGCTCGCATCGCCGCGCCGAAAGCTGCTCATAGAGCGACCGGTACGCGGACGCTTCACGCTCGCCGGTGTACTCCCGCAAGACCATCTGCCGGGCGGCACGCCCCATGTCCGCCGCTGCTGATGGATGCTCGATCATCCAGCTCAGCTGACCGGCCAGGTCACTCGCGTCGCCAGTGATCGCCAATCGACCCGTTTGCCCCACGCGGACGTAGTCGGGGATGCCGCCCGCAGCAAACCCAACGATGGGTGTTCCGCACGCCAGCGATTCCAAACCGGTCAACGGCAGGTTGTCTTCCAGAGACGGCAAGACAAACAGGTTCGAAGCCGCAAAGACTTGCCGTTTTTTCGCTGCGCTGTCCAGATAGCCGGCCGAGCAAATCGGTGGCAACGGATGACTTGCCGTCGGGACCTCGCCGCCGCCAAACACAATGCATTGCACTCGAGGGCTATCCGCCAGGCTGCCCAGTGCTTGCAAGAGCGGCTTCGCACCTTTGCGTCGATTGCTCAGGTCGGCGGCGCCGAACGCGATGACAAAGGCGTCCTGTCGCAGCCCCAGTTGGTCTCGCGCCGCGGCGCTGTCTTCGGGAAAGAACTCAGCAGCGTCGATCCCATAAGGAATGTGATGCACGGACCGGGCGGCCGATCCGAGCAGCGGACTGTCGCGTGCGGTCTGGGCCAACCATCGACTGGGGGCGACGACATGAAGTTCGACACCTTCAAGTGCCCGTTGCTTGAGGGCGAAGGCGGCGGACGTTTGATCAATGGGTTTCGGCGATGTCAGTTGGGGGCAGTTTCCGCAGCCCTGTTGGAACCGAGTGCAACCGTCGCTGAAGTGACAGCCGCCGGTCAGAGGATTCATGTCGTGCAGCGTCCACACCACTGGTTGTCCAGTCGGGAGCGACGCAAAGAAGCTGGGGACGTCGATGAACTTCGCCACCCAGTGAAGATTCAGGATCTCGGGCTGCTGACCCGGCGGGAAGTTGGCAGGTGGCCAAGGCGTGCGGGGATTGGACCGAGGCGAGCTGAAGTATTCATTCGATCCGTCCTTGTTGAGACGACGTTTCCAGCGCTGTCGCTGTAGCCGGTACCCAATCGTGTCCAGGCTCTTTTGAAGGGTGCTCCCCGACCACTGGGCTGCGAGATAACTGTCGTCAAGTTCGGTTTGGGCCTCGCCGGTCCGATAAAGAAAACGACTGTCCACACCCAGACGGCGCAGTTGGCCGTGCAGTCGGCGAGCGGCCGTGGCAGCTCCGCCACTGAGAAGACTGTTGAGTTGGGCCACGATCACGTTGGAGGCCTGCCACATCACGCGGAAGTTCGGTCAATCGTCCAGCACGGTATCAGCAGGACGGTCACCGAATCCACGTCGTTTTTGCGAACCGATCGCTGCGGGAACCCTTCCCGGAGTGTCGTCACCAGATTCGCCGACCGCTCCACCGGTCGTAGCGTGACAGGCCAGAAACGCTACGATCATCGCTCGATCGGGGCTCTCGAGGAAATCCTCCCTCGACGCTATTTGGGGTGGGGTGTTAACATGCTGGGCCCAGAGAAAAGAATCCCCCCAATGTGGTCGGTCCGTTGCGGGCTTTGCTAGCTTGCCAAACGGGGTTGGATCCTGAATCGCCCCCGAGAAGATGAAGTCGGACGGACCGCCAAACACGCCATGATCCTGATACTGAAAAGCGACGCGACTGACGAACAGGTCGATCACGTCTTGGCGCGAGTGGAATCGATGGGGCTCCGACACCATCTCAGCCGGGGAACGTATCGCACGATCGTCGGCATCATCGGTGACGAGTCCAAGTTGAGCGTGGAAAATCTCCGCGCCGTACCGGGTGTTTCTGATGTGGTCCCGGTGTTGCCACCTTACAAGCTTGCCTCGCTGGAAGCCCACTACGAACCTAGCATCATTGACGTGGCCGGAGTCAAGATTGGCGGCGGCCACTTGGGCATGATTGCCGGTCCTTGCAGCGTCGAAGACCGCGACCGGATGCACCGGATCGCAGAAAGCGTACGCGACGCCGGTGCGAATCTATACCGCGGCGGAGCTTATAAGCCTCGCACCAGTCCCTATGCGTTCCAGGGTTTGGGCGAAGACGGACTGAAGATCCTGCGTGAGGTCGGTGACAAGTTTGGCATGCCCATCGTCACCGAGATCACCGATCCGCGGAACGTCGAATTGGTGGCCCAGTATTCCGACATGTTGCAAGTGGGTGCTCGCAACATGCAAAACTTTGTGCTGCTGACCGAAGACGGTAGGGCCAACAAGCCGGTCCTGTTGAAACGCGGCATGAGCGCCACGATCAACGACTTGCTCATGAGCGCCGAGTACGTGCTGTCTCAGGGCAATCCCGATGTCGTGCTTTGCGAACGGGGTATCAAAAGCTTTGATCCCTCCACCCGAAATCTGTTCGATGTCGCAGCCGTGCCCCTGGTCAAAACGCTGACGCACTTGCCGATCATCGTGGATCCTTCGCATGCCACCGGTCGACCCGACCTGATCCCCGCTTGTGCAATGGCGGGACTGGCCGCCGGTGCGGACGGCGTGCATGTCGAAGTCCATGACTGTCCTGAAGAAGCCAAGAGCGACGGGCCTCAAGCGTTGCTGCCCGCCCAGTACGCCGAATTGGCCCAGCAGATGCGGGGACTGGCCGAGCTGCTTGGCAAAACGATTTCACCGCTCCCGGAGATGACCGCTTGACCCGTCGAACTTTGATAGCCGGCAACTGGAAGATGAATACGCGACATCAGTCGGCCACCGACTTGGCGCACGGCGTGGCGACCGCGGTTGGCAGCAATGCCGATGTCGACGTGGCGCTCTGTCCTCCGGCGCCTTACTTGGCAACCGTTGCTGAACAAGTCGTTGGCACGCCCGTTGGCCTGGGTGCCCAGAACTTGTACGCCGCCGATGATGGTGCCTTCACGGGCGAGGTCAACGCATCGATGCTGACCGATGTTGGATGCGGATACGTCATTCTGGGGCACAGCGAACGTCGCCAACTGATGGGCGAAACCGATGCCGACGTCAGCAAAAAGCTGCACGCCGCTTTGGAAGGCAATTTGATCCCGATTGTCTGCGTGGGCGAAACCTTGGAACAACGCGAATCGGGTGACACCGAAACGGTCGTCGAGACACAGATTCGCGGGTCGCTCAGCGGGCTGGACGAAGTTCGAGCTGCCGGAATCGTGATCGCCTACGAGCCGGTTTGGGCGATTGGTACCGGCAAGACGGCATCCAAGGAACAGGCCGAAGAAGTCCACGCGTTCATCCGCAAGTTACTTGCCGAGTTATTCACGCCGGAATCGGCGGCCCAGATCCGCATCCAATATGGCGGCAGCGTGAAGCCGGGCAATGCAGCGGAGCTGCTTGCTCAGCCCAACATTGATGGTGCCCTGGTGGGCGGCGCCAGCCTAAAAGTCGATGACTTTGTCGCGATCATCAACGCGGCCTAGGTTCCTTACCCATTCATACCTCCGCGGTCGTGACATTGGCCCTGCCAAGTCGCGGCGGCGTCACTGAAGCCAGTGAGCTTGATCATGAGTTTGTTGTTGTTCGCCGACGTTTCCGGTGTCCTGCTGGGATGGCTGATGGGTTTCCTGTCGCTTTTTC
>JBCCUO010000006.1:0-18396 GCA_039196805.1 Planctomycetota bacterium
CTCGATCTTGCAACGCGTCAAAGTGACGGCTCCAAAAACTCCGCTGCGCCTTTTGACTCAACACGCCGTCGCTACCAAAGTAAACGTCTGAACGACCCAACAGCAACAGCGTCTTGGCGGCCAAAGCACCCACCTCTTCACGTCGGAAGCCAACCGATTCGCGAAGGCCCGATTCAAGGCTGTCACTTACCGACAGCTCCGCAAGCAAGTCGCGACACGCACTCCGCTCCAACGAGTCCTTGGCATACTGGTCGCTGCTGGTCCACGCTGGTGGTGCTTCGATTTGACTGACCACCACATCACGTTTCCCACGCCACGTCGCCTGGGCACCCGACGTGATCGGAATCGTTTGGCCGCCCTCGAAAGCACCCACTTCACTCTCTTGTGGATCTGCGAAGCGTACACTTGCCTCCCCAGCCAGATGCACAACTTCCGTCACAGGCACGGCGCTCATGGGATCGACTGGATCAGCGCCTGGCTGCCGAACGTGCCGTGTTTGTATCGCAACGGAATCCTCCGCGTTGGGCAAGATGATGGAAAAAAGCCCCGCATCCGTTTGCCACTCGATGGAAACGTCGTCCTGAGTGGCCACCAAGACCACTTGTGACATCGGCAATTGCAGGCGAGTGCCTCCATCAGGCGTCGCCATGAACTGAACGACACTGGGGCCAACCAACGAGATGTCGATACCCGCCGACGCCGTTAGTCGGCCTCGATAGTAGGGAGGGACCACCAACTTCGCGCCCGACATCACCTTTTGATTTCCTGATACCGAGATCAACCGACCAGCCCGGTCCTCGGCAATCAACAATGAATCGTTCGAAATGACTTTGGCAAGCTCGACCGGAGGCCCTGAAGGCTGTTCCGCAGTCGTTCCGTCGATATCACGCATCACGTCATTTGCAGTCACTTCCTCTGCTTCGGTCGGCAACACGGCAACCTCCTCCGACGCATCCATCGGAACGTCTGAGGGAACTGCGTCTGTAGAACTCTTGCCCGAGCGTGGCGGTGGAGCCATTCCGATCGTCTCCTCGATCATTGGTTCGTCCTTCGTTGGACCGGACTCGACTTCACCTGGCTCCGTCGCGACCGCGCCCGATTCGATGGGTGAGGTTGCGTCGTCCGGTTCCTTGGACTCAACCAATGACTCAGCCGGTTTTCCTGCGTCCGCCGACGGATCGAAGTCGCCGGACTTCGGTTCCTCGCCTTCAGGCTCTGACAGACTTGCATCTCCGCTCGTCATATCCGACTCAGCAGACTGCTCCCCGCTCTCCAGTGCATCAGCTTGCTGCGTAGGTGACGCCACGCTGGAATTCTCTCCGCCATCAGGTTCCGACGGAGTCACCGTCTGATCAGGACCGGACGCCACGCGATCCTTGCTTAACAGGGGCGCGAAGATTTGGGCCAACGAAAACAACAGTACGGCGCAAATTGCCAAGCCAACTAACCAGGGCGTGATCCGGGATGGCCGAATCGAACCACCGTAGTACTCGTTGACATTGGGTCGCGGGCCCGTGCCTGCCAGAGCAGAACCAGGCTCCGCAACCACTTCTTGATCCGACTCGGCCGCTCGCAGCCTCGTTGGCGCGTCCGAGACTCCCGAGTCGCCAGGTCCCACGGGCTGGATTGGCGCCGAAGGACTGACCGTCGTCGATGACGGATGCTGGCCGGCGGCAGCGGTCGCCGCCTGTCCGAGCTGAGCAAAGTCGGTATCGAGCGTGTCGTCGGATGGTTGGATGACAGGTTGGTCGACCGGGATCGAAATTGACGAGAAACTCCCTGTCAGCTCCCGCGTCGCTGCTTCGTTGTCGGGCAGGTTGTAGATTCGATCTCGCAGTGCGTCGGGTACGTCCGCTTGGTTGCCCAAGACGATCGTCAAGATCTGGTGACAGGTCGCCGCCTCTGCCAATGAGATGTCGGAGTCTCGGCACAAGCTCTCAATCTCAACAATCTGCTCAGCCTTTAACGTGCTGTCCAGGTACTCGCTGATCGCGTTCGCGTCGGCAAGCGGACCGACGGCATCCGGTGGCAACGCTCCGAGCGTCTTGTGGTTGATCAACTGCTCGATCCGCCGCATCAGATCGCCCGCCCGACCACTCTCTTCGATCTTGCTCCGCAGGATAGCCGCGTCGTCCGGTTCCAACGCGTTGTCCAGATAGGCCAACAAAGTGCGAAGCGTGAGTCTCATCGTGGGTCCGCGTTCAAAGTGCAAGAAGCCAAAAACATTGGGATGCAAAATCAGAAGTCCCTACCGTATCTGTGACCTGCCAGTCGCCTACCCGTGCGAAATAATCCGAAAATCCATCAAATCGCTCCCACGTCCTCAGCGGACAGTCCCCCGAATTCATCACCCCTCAATTCCGGTTCACCCTCCGGCGCGATACAAAATGCGGCTCGGCATCTCCACTCGATTCCTTGCCACCCTGACAAGTCATGACCGCCGACTCTTTTCCCGACACCGATGCTCAAGTGGGCGTGATCATGGGAAGCCGCAACGATTGGGAAACGATGCAGGCCGCCAGCGATGTACTCGACCAGTTGCAGATCGCCAATGAGCGACTGGTCGTTTCCGCTCATCGCACGCCGGCTCGGATGGCCGCCTACGCCGCCCAGGCGCAACAACGAGGTCTGCAAGTGATCATTGCGGGTGCTGGTGGAGCGGCTCACCTGCCGGGAATGGTAGCGTCTGAGACTCAGTTGCCCGTTATCGGCGTGCCGGTGCAAAGCCGTGCACTGCAAGGTCTGGACTCATTGCTGTCCATTGCCCAGATGCCGGGCGGGATTCCAGTGGCCACCATGTCGATCGGAAGATCGGGGGCCAAGAATGCCGGCATCCTAGCCGCCCGGATTCTGGCCTTGCGCGATCCCGCCCTCGCGAAACGACTGCAGGCTTTCGTCGATGCGCAAACGCAAGCCGTCTTGGACTCGGCTGAACTCTGAACCGGCTCTCTCATCTCTTCACTAATCCTCTTCCTGTCGTTCTGACCCAAGCATGCATCAACCAATTCTTCCCGGCAGCACGTTGGGCATGGTCGGAAGCGGCCAACTGGGCCGAATGTTCGCCATGGCCGCCGCCCGCATGGGTTACCACGTGATCGTCTTTGCCTCCGACACGAACGACCCCGCGGCGCAAGTTGCCCATGACTGTGTCATTGGCGACCTAGGGGATGCTGAAAAACTGGACTCTTTTGCCGCACGCTGCGACGCCATCACGCTCGAGTTCGAAAATATTCCCGCCGCCGCAATCGAGCGATGCAGTCGACACGCTCCAACCTTCCCGTCGGCATCCGTCTTGGCGACCGCCCAAGATCGACTCGTGGAAAAGTCAACTTTTCGCGACGCCGGGTTGCCGGTCACCCCCTTTGCACCGGTGTCCGATGCCGAGTCACTGCGTCAGGCCGGGCAGACGCTCGGTTGGCCCCTGATCGTCAAGACAGCACGAAGCGGTTACGACGGCAAGGGACAATTCCGCGTGCCTTCCTCAAGCCAAGCCGACGATGTTCAGTGGAACACT
Source organism: Planctomycetota bacterium (assembly GCA_039196805.1). Taxonomy (GTDB): domain Bacteria; phylum Planctomycetota; class Planctomycetia; order Pirellulales; family Pirellulaceae; genus JBCCUO01. The sequence goes on from JBCCUO010000006.1 coordinate 3,515, forward strand.
GCGGACGCCTGGATCGCGGAACAATTCGTTCCCTTCGAACGAGAGGTCTCTGTAATCGTCGCACGCACCGCCGACGGTCGCGACGCAACCTTTCCTCTGTTCGAGAACACGCACACCAATCACATCCTCGACACCACCCTGACGCCCCTCCAGATCGATCCATCGCTAGAGCAGCGAATTCATCAAATCGCCACTCAGGCCGCCGAGGTGATCCAGCTGGTCGGCTTGATGTGTGTCGAACTCTTTGTTTGCGGCGATGAAGTGATGATCAACGAGGTCGCCCCTCGGCCTCACAACAGCGGGCACGTGACGATCGAGGCGTGTCAAACCTGCCAATACGAACAACAGGTCAGAGCTGTCTGCGGCTTGCCACTGGGAAGCACCGAGTTGGTAGCCCCCGTTGCCGGCATGGCGAATCTCTTGGGTGATCTTTGGAAAGACGGCAACGATCCGGCATGGAACGCGATGCTGGATGTCCCCGGCGTGTCACTTCATCTGTACGGCAAGTCCCAGCCGATCCCAGGCCGCAAAATGGGGCACCTCGCCACCACCGGGAGCACCCGAGACGAGGTGGTCAGCCGATTGAAGGAAGCGAGGAAGCGGTTGACGGTTGGCAGATAGCTGACGACGAGTTACGCCTCGTTCCGTGGCTCCGCCATCGAACCGCGGTCAGACGACGATGAGAAGCATCACCTTGCAGGAGCACGCGAATATCCGAATCGGGATCACATCCCTTGCTAACAGCCAAAAACCCAACAGCTTCTTTTTGCTGACCGCTGACCTACTTCCTCCGAAACGTCTCGCTTTGAACGACGCTGACAATCAGCTGCTTCATCCCGGAATGGCCCGACTCCAACTCCTCAACCATCCGGTCGATTTGTGGACGGTCCAGCGGCGTCAAGTGACGGCCCGTGGCGTAGGTCAGCATTTTTTCAACGAGGGCTCGATAGAACCGAGTCTTTCGTGCGAGCAACAATCGCTTCAAGTCCGCAACGTCTTGAAAGCTTTCACCAGTTGGCAACTGCCCCGACGTATCAACGGGTTGCTTGCTGTCGTACCGTGACCGTTCTCTGCCGATCGGATCAAACGATTCGAGCGCGAAACCAATGGGATCGATCTTGCGGTGACAGTCATTACAAGCTGCAACGTTTCGGTGCTTTTGCAGTTGTTCCCGAATGCTCTTGGCTCCTCTAGTATCCGGATCCAGCGGCTCAACATCTGGTGGTGGAGGTGATGGAGGAGAACCCAGCAGGTTTTCCAAGACCCAGACACCTCGAGTCACCGGAGATGTTTCCACGCCGTTGGCCGTTACCGTCAAAACACTTGCTTGCCCCAGCAGTCCGCCTCGACGCGGTTCATCAAAGGTCACTTTTCGAAATCCTCGACCTTCCGGAAGCTCCACCTCGTATAACCGGGCCAGACCAGCATCGACGAACGTGATGTCACTCTGCAAGAAGTGGTCGATCGAGAGATCATGGTCAATCAAGTGCCGTGTGAACAGAAAGGTCTCGCGACGCATTGCGGTCAAAAGGTCGAACTGGTAATAGTCACGAAACGCACTGCGTTCAGGAGCGGCGGTCCCTAAGTCGCGAAGCGTCAACCAACCGTCAAGGAAGTCACGTACGAAGTCATCGGATCGTGGGTCGGATAATAGACGATCAACCTGCTGTCGCAGCGTGTCTTCGCGCAAAATCTTGCCTGATTCGGCCAGCTGCCGGAGTTCACGATCCGGCATCGTCGACCACAAGAAATAAGCAAGCCGAGTTGCCAGATCATGGGCTCCAAGCGAACCCTTTGGTGATTGGTCCGCATAGAGGAATGCTGGCGAGCAGAGTATCGCTTTGACTCCATCGGCGAAGGCATCGACGCGTGAATGCCCCTCCTGGAACCGCCGGTCGACCACGCTCATGATTCGGTCGACCTGTGAATCCGTGACTGGTCGCCGGTACGCCAAATCTGCGATCGCGGTGATTCGTGACCGAGCGGCCTTGCGGCCCAAACGTCCCGTTTTCACGGTCGACTTCGCATGATCGCCCAAGAGTCGGACTTGGCTGGGACGCGGCCACTGATCATACAGCGGACCGCGAATCTCAATTTCGTGAATGCGGATCTGCGGCAACTCTCCGAATTCGATCGCGTTGCGACGCATCTTCACGATTCCGCGAAGTCCCGTCTTGAATCGCTCGGGATACTTTCGGATCAGCTTGGTCCACAGGGTACGTGCATCCATCAACCCGTTTCGAAATGTGAACCGCGGTGTGTATCCCTTGTCCAGCCAAACGCGAACCGTATACCACTCCGGTTCATCCGCCAGTTCCAGTTCGGCCAACAGCGGCTCGATCGGCTGGGGCAAATGCAGCTCGCCCACATCTTCGTTGCCCGGCACGATCCCCAGCCTCAGCGGTTCGCTGGAATCGCGCCGAAGGAACTCGTCATCGTACGGGTGAAGGCGGTTAACGGCCTCTGCTCGTAGCCGAATCTCATAGTGTCCGTCGTGGGGAACGCCCGCCGCGAAGTCATGAATCGCCCCGTAGGCGCCCTCCGGCTTGTCCGCTCCAGCGACGTCATACAGCGTCATGTGTTCGAACCGATTGGTATGCTTGTGTACCTGGTCGATCTCTGGCTGCTGTTGAAAGTTGTCGCGAAACACCCAACGCTGTTCCGCTGGCTGCTTGAGTGGATAAATCGCCTTGCTGACACTCTGGTCGGCTGCACGCAAATAGCTTGCCAGCAAATGCCCGCTGGTGACCAACGACTCGCCTATGTTGTCCAGGTGATGAATCGTTTGGTCGGTCGGGAACCCTTCGACCGGGTCGTAGATCGTCGTATCGATCATCAGCAAGTCACGAAGCGTATTGCGATACTCTCGCAGATTCAATCGACGCAATACTGTGGCCGGCGATTGACTCCGCTGCGCTTCGTGGTACCGACCGATCGTCGTTGTCAGCCAGTCGACCAACAGTCGTCGCTCTGCCTCGGTGGGCTGAGGCTCATCGACGGGCGGCATCTCGCCCAGATTCAGTTGATCCAAAAGGTCTTGATAGTCGACCAGGTTCTCAGAGTCTTGAATCCGACCATCCAGGAGATCGAAGCGTCGATCCGCGTTCTGTTCCTGCTCTCCATGGCAGCGACCGCAGTACTGGTTGATTAACGGACGAACGCCACTGGCAAAGTCACGTACCGCCTCCGCTTCGTCGGTCTGGGCATACCCACCGATCGGTAGCAGCGACAGCGTTGCTGCAATCATCGTGCGAACGCTCATGCCGTTTCCAGGCCTGGCAGCGTTCCCGTGCTGTTGCCGAACCCGTCCACATTGGCGCCGAATTGCCGAAGCATCGAGACATAGAGGTTGCATAGCGGGATGCGTTGGCTGCTCTGGTCAGGCAGTCGCAGGAATTGACCATGACGAAAACCGCCGCCGGCCAACACGATCGGCAGATCGCTGTTCGTATGAGAGTTGGCATTGCCCATGCCGCTGCCGAACAAAACCATCGTCTGCCTGAGTAAGGATTGATCCGTTCCTTCGCCCGCCTTGGTTTCGTCCAGCTTGGCTAGAAATCTGGCGTATTGCTCAACCTGATAGCGTTCGATCTGGACCAGCAAATCGATGTTCTCTTGTCGTTTGCCGTGGTGCGAAAGACTGTGGTAGCCGCGGTTGATCCCCAGGTCCTTGGCGGCGAAGCTGCCCCCAACCTCCAATGTGGCAACGCGAGTTGAATCGGTCTGCAGAGCGATCACGATCAAGTCGTACAACTTGGGAAGATCCCGCGTCAGTCCCTGATCACGCGGCAACGGCATCGGTGCCTCCGGTTTGGGGACACTCTGCCAGTGTTTGTCCAGCTCCAGTTTTCGTTCGACGTCACGCACGGATGAGAAGTACTCGTCCAGCTTCTGTTGATCCGAACGATTCAAATTCCCGCTAAGCGATTTGGCTTCGTCTGTCACCGCATCAAGGATCGAGTTCTGTAGCTGAATCTGGTCTCGGGCGCGCTCGATCGCTTTGGCGTCACCGCTGATGAAGAGCTTCTGGAAGAGTGCTCGGGGACCAGGAACGGGAGGCACCCGAGTACCGCTGCGTGTCCAGCTCATTCGGCAACCGCCGTGCAGCCCTCCTTCACTCCCAATGGTCAGCGAAGGGAAACGAGTGCGTGAGCCCACGTGTTCGGCAGCCAACTGATCCAAGCTGATTCCAGCATCGGGTCGGGTTCGGGCTTCCGAAGCCTTGATTCCCGTCAGAAAAGCGTGGACCGCGAAGTGCCCCCCCTTCAGTCCATGATCAAGGTGGCGAAAGACGGAGACACTGCCGCGATGCGGCTTCAGCGGATCCAACAACGGAGTATCCAACTGATCCGCGTTCGGATCGGTGGCCCAAAAAGCACCGGGATACATTCCAAACTCGTTCCCAATGCAGACCAGTCGCCGCGGCAACGCATCTGGCTGGGGAGCCGCGTCAGCGCGGCACGTTGCAGGTGCCGCCAATGACTCAAAGGTTGGCAAGGCAATCGAGACCCCGGTTGCTTTCAAGAAGAACCGCCGGCGCGCAGATCGAATGGGCATGTCAGTATCGAAGTCAGGCAGGAAGGGAGTTCGCCCGAAAGACTCAGGCGGGAGGGTAGCAGCTGCAGCTGTCTAATCTATCGTACCCGGAAACCTGGCCGCTTTCCCCCAGCAATTCGTCACACCAACTCATGCGACGCTCGGGGACTGGCCAGCTAATGTCTTGCCAGATTGCAGCGAGCGACCCGGTGCGAGACGTGGTCACACAGGGGATCTAGCCGCAGACCCCATAAACCCAAATTGCCATCGCGCGGATCAATAACGATGCGCTTCGAGTCGGGCCTGCCCGACCGTGCGGCAGGGAAGAAAGAAGTGACCCCTACGGGACTCGAACCCGTGCTGCCGCCGTGAAAGGGCGGTGTCCTAACCGCTAGACGAAGGGGCCGTCTTGCTTATGCATGATCGGCAACGTAGAAGCCTGGCTTCAATCAAACGAAAAACGTTCCGTCGCGATCAGCGGACGCGTATGAAACCAGGAGCTTTCAACCCCGTCAAGGGTTCACACCTGCTAAAGCGCCATTTGAACTGAGAACAAAAGTGGACGATCGAGAGATCAACGACTAGAAACCGGCAGGTCAGCTGTCGACCGGTTCGACTTTCTCGTCCGAGCCCAAGCTACGTTGAATCGCATCGTAAACTTCGCGTCGATGCACAGGAACCTCTCGTGGTGCCTCCACCCCAAGACGTACTTTGTCACCTCGGATTTCAACGACAACGATCCTGATGTCGTTGTTGATGACGATACTTTCGTTCTTCTTTCTAGAGAGCACTAACATGTTCCAGTCCTTTTTCACCGGCCCGGTTGAATCGTTCGCTTTCGCCTACGTTTTCGATGCGTGATTGCCCCTGGGGCACCGACACCGTCTGGTAGGCCGGTTGATGATGCGGGAACATCCAAGTGTCCCGCCTTTCCGTACCTCTCAAATTTACGCCCAAAAAGCCTAGAGTCAATGAAAAACGGCTTGACACCGTTGGAAAAGTAACCCCCAGGGAGACCCCAACCTTACCTGACCGGAAAAAATACTTGCTTTGCTAGCAAACGAGACAGTTTCGGATCGGCCGATGATTCCGACTTCTGCGGCTCGTGCGATCTGCACGTTCCCCGGCTGAAGAGCAGCCTTGGGACCGAAAATCACGCTGAATCGCCACGTGGGACAACCCGAACTTCGCCTGAAATGGATGGGAAAGCTCCAGAATATCAGTTACCAAGTCGAAGAATCGGGCGTTCAATACGAGGTAGAGCTGTCGCTACTGCTGACGGGTTGATCAACCAGAAGGAGTGCGGAAATCCGTCAATTGGCCGGGGTATGAGATCTGCTCCGGCAAAAACGGGAACCCTGGCCAGTCGGCGTGCGTCTTCAATATCAGAGCGATGACCACTTTGGAGGTGGATGGATGGTTGATGCGGTGAATGACTCGGACAATCAACTCGACGGTGAGGTCAAATTCAGCCTTGCTTCGGCGATTCGAGCCATTCCGTTGGTGCGCCGCATCGTTGACGATTTGACGGATCGCGAGGAGACGTTGAGGCGGCATCAAGAACAGGTCAATAACCTGGTGCTGATGGGGCCACTGAGTGACCGCCCCGAGCTGTCCTCCGAGGTGACCGACATCATCGATTCACTGGCCGTCACGGAGCAGGATTGCTTGGATTGTCGCAATGAGTTGACGCGTCTTGGCGTAAAGCTCCATGCCGATGACAGCGGTTACGTCGACTTTCCTGTCCAGCTTGATCGTCAAAGCATCATGTTGTGTTGGCACCCGGACCAATCCGGGTTCACGCATTGGCACGCGGACTCGGATCACCCACCCCGTCTTCGACCTCTTTCCGATTTGATGCTTCCCGGTGGCTGTGCCTAACACGAGCGCGCCACGTTGAATCAGCCGTCAAGCTCTACTTTCTGGTTGCCTGGCAAACACCATCCCAACCCTAAGAGTCAGCGAAGGCACCAGCCATCACATCAGAGCACGGTCACGTGATCCACAGCGCCTGCTGACCAACTGGTGCACGGACCCCTCGCTGACCGGGGTGCTGATTCACTCTGACCCCAAAACGCGAGCGAGTGGGAATAGGACCATCGCTGGCGCCTTTGACCTAGGTCATGTCGCTAAACATGCCTTCCATACGTAAAGCCAACAGCCATCACGCGTCGGGTTGGGATCACTCGTGTCCGGACGCTGGCGCGCGATGACTGATGGGTGCTTCTGACTTGCCATCCCCTTCTACGGCAACAGAAACACTTGCAGCTTCCGGCAGCCGTGAGCACCCAAAACGAGCGACTGTTCAATGTCCGCCGTCTTGCTGGGACCTGAAACAAAGACGCCAAAACCTTGCGGGGGCGTCCCGATCCGTTGATAGGCTTCGTGCATATTGCTGACGAACTGCGATCGCGAAACGGCGATTGCCAAATACTGCGCAATGAATAGCATCACTCGATGTGGCAATGTATTGCCGTTGATCCAGATCGAACCATTCTCCGCCACAGCGAACTCTCCCATCGCCACGGTCCAATCCAACTTGGACAAACCGTGGGGGTCATCCAGTTCGTCAGCGTGAATGGTGCTTTCGATCCCATCGATCACTGACGCAATCCGATGCGCCTGAGCGAACACGGGAATGTTCGCCAAGATCCGCTGCATCTCAGCAACCGACTGAACCAAATGCGCCTCACCGCCGACGAACTCCAACATCTGCGTGAATTGACCAATCGGATCGTCGAACGTGGTCAACGTATCGGTATCCAGGACCGGCAATGGCGGTACGTCGACCGAGAAGGATTCCAGTCGATCAAAGATCGCCTGCCGATTGGTTTGTTTCTCAATTCGAATCATGGGTCCCGGCTCGGTGTTTGGCATGCCACTGGCGGAAGCTGTCCTTCGGCGCAGCAGGCATTTCGCGATCGATGGTCCAAGCATTCAAGGAGTGATGCGTCGTCCAGCGTGGCAGTATCCGCAATGTGAAGCGGCCTGCACGTCCGGCAATCGAAAACAGTCTGGGATGACGGAATAGCCATGAGGCCGCCTTCATGCTCCAGCGTTTGCTTCGGGGTAGCAGTCTTTTTCCGACCAACTCTTGTCGCCAAGCCAGCAGCTGGTGATGAAGTGGGATCTTCACGGGGCAAACGTCCGTGCATGATCCGCACAGACTACAAGCGTAGGGCAGGCTCTTGTAGCTACTGCTATCACGTGCCGGCGATAGCACCGATCCGATCGGTCCGGGCACGGTCGCCTGGTAACTGTGACCGCCGCTGCGTCGATAGACCGGGCACGTGTTCATGCAGGCCCCACACCGAATGCAGTGCAAGGCGGCGCGAAAGCTCTCGCTGTCACGCAGCTTCGCTCGTCCGTTGTCGACCAGCACAATGTGCAGTTCGCTCCCAGGATCACGTGGCCCATGGAAATGAGACGTGTAGCTGGTGATCGGTTGCCCGGTGGCCGATCGAGCCAACAACCTGGTGAATACGGCCAAATCTTGGAACCGAGGAATCAACTTCTCGATCCCCATGCAGGCGATGTGGACTTTGGGGAGCGAAGCTCCCAAATCAGCGTTCCCTTCGTTGGTGCAAACCACGATGCCACCCGTCTCGGCGATCGCAAAGTTCACACCTGTGATCCCAACTTCGCCCGACAGGAATTTGCCTCGCAAATGGCTTCGAGCAGCCTCGGTCAAGTATTTGGGATCCGAAGCGCCCGCTTCCGTTCCCAGGTGCTCGTGAAACGTTTCTCCGACCTCTTCCTTCTTGATGTGGATCGCGGGCAACACGATGTGACTCGGTGTCTCGCCACGAAGTTGCACAATTCGTTCGCCCAAGTCGGTATCGACAACATCGATTCCGGACGCTTCCAGGAAGTGGTTCAGGCCAACCTCCTCCGTAAGCATCGACTTACTCTTGACGATTCGTTTGGCGTCATGCTGCCGCAAGATGTCCAACACGATTCGATTGTGTTCTTCTGCATCGGCAGCCCAATGAATCTTTGCCCCCAGTCGCATTGCATTCGCTTCAAACTCGCGAAGGTATGCCGGTAGATTAGCGATCGTGTGCGTTTTGATTGCCGACGCGTGCTCGCGCAGCAGCTCCCACTCCGGAACCACACCCGCTTGTTTGTCCCGTTTGCTGCGAACGAACCACAGAGCTTGGTCGTGCCAATGAGATCGCTGATCATTGGCAACGAACTCACGCGCGGCTTCAGGATGATCGACGATTGGAAGTGAGTGAGTCACGGGCTTCGTTCGATCCACATTCGAGTAGTTGCCGGAGGAGCCTGTTTCACGATCCTGATGATCATACGGCCACAGCAGAACCGATCGGTCTGCCCATCAATACCTGCGCCACGTGCATCACTTGAAGCGGCGTCTTGTCCCGCCGGATCAGCCCCTGCAGATGCATCAGGCAGCTCATGTCGGCCGATACCATTACTTCGCTCTCGCATTCAACATGGTCGCGGATTCGATCTCGCCCCATCGACGCGGAGATCGCTGCTTCATTGACCGAAAACGTACCGCCAAATCCACAACACTCGTCCGTTCGCTTCGGGTGCACCAGTTCTAATTCATTCACCAGCGTCAAAATCTTGGCGATCTTGTTCTCCCGGGGAGCCATCGATTCGGATGACGGTCCCAGCCGAAGCTCACGGAGACCGTGGCAACTCTGGTGAAGACTGACGCGATGCGGAAACCGCACATCGACCGAGGTCAGGCCCACGTGGTCATGCAGGTACTCACAAAGCTCAAAGGTATTATTCGCCACATGGCGAAAATCGGCATCGTCGGCATCAAAGTATTCCGCGTAATGATGCCGAACCATTGCGGTGCACGAGCCCGATGGACAAACGATCGCATCGAATTGCTTGAAGACATTGACCATGTGGCGAGCCACCGGTGCGGCGTCACCACCGCACCCCGTGTTGGCCATCGGCTGGCCGCAACAAGTTTGAGCCGATGGAAACACGACCTCGATGCCCTGGCGTTCCAATAGCTCCAGAGTCGCTACCCCGACGTCAGGAAAGAACTGGTCGACATAGCAGGGAATGAACAGACCAACGGCCATAGAGTGCGATCGTCTCGAGTTCGCTAGGAATAAGTCTCGACGGAACCTCCGTCGAGCCGCAGCTTAGTTGATTGGCCCGATTTTTCCATTCAGGACGTCCGCCTTGCCCCCGGTCGCAGCGTTTTTGACGTGCCTGACGGGGTCAGCTCAGTCGAATCCGCTTGGTGACCTGCCCCGGATGAGTCCTGCTAGGATAGAAAAGCCAGCAAGAGCCTGTCGCGACAGGCGCCCCCGGATCCAATGGTTTTCCGCGCAGCGATTCCACTCTACCGCTCGACGGTTCCCCCTCCGTCGCGACGAACCGACTGCGCATCCGGCGGACTTCATGCCTAAAGCAGGGCCTTTTCGGATAGGACGTGGATTGATGACCAAGTCTCGACGCCATGCGACCATCATCCTCGTGGTCGTTGCCGCTACCGTCGCGGCACCTCCGATAGCGGCAGTCTCCTCTGATTCGACGGCGAGCGTCCCCTCAGGCCTGCTTCACCGCTATTGCGTCGATTGTCACGGCGCTGACACGGCGGAGGCAAACGTTCGTCTGGACTCGATCGACCTTCAAAGCGAACGCCAGCGTGTCGGGGACACGCTGAAGAAGATCTTCGAAGTCGTACGCAGCGGCGAGATGCCGCCTGAGGACGCCGAACTCCCCAGCGAATTGGAGCGATCGCAACTGGTCCAATGGGCCGACGAGGGGCTGCACCGCCTGGCGGATCAGTCACGACGGTCGGGTCAGTGGACGCGCACGCGGCGCCTTACCGTCGAAGAGTACAACTTCACCTTGCAGTCGCTGTTTGGTGTCGATGCAACGTTCAACCAATTTCTGCCCGCCGATCCGATCTCGACCACCGGTTTCCGAAACGAAAGCAAATTGCTCGGTCTGTCGTCGTTGCAGCTAGAGGCCTATCTGGACAGCGCTCGGCAGGCGGTCAATCGTTACGTCCGCTTCGATGACGAAGTTCCCAAGCGATTGCAGTACCACATTGAGTTGGAAGACCTTTTCTACTCGACCGCCGACCGCTACGCCGGTCGCCAGAACGCGCCGCAGCCAATCGATCGGGCGACCTTCGTGGCACAACGCGACAACAGCTCGTCCAGCCCGCCTCGATACACCGATCCTCTCGGGCCAACGCCGCCAGGTGCTCACTCGGCGATCGAGCAGCTGCGTCCCGCAATCCCCAAGTTGCATCAGCAGTACATCGCGCTGCCACGCCGACTGGCCGTCGGCGAAATGATCGTTCGTGTGCGGGCCGCGGGATCGGCTGATCGAGACGGACGTTTCCCCAGGTTGCGTGTTGAGGCGGGGATCACCCTGGGTGACGGATGCTCCATCGACAAACGGTTGCTTGGCGAAGTCGATGTCAAGGCACCGCTGGATGCGCCCGAGGCCTACGAGTTCCGAATTCGCCTTGAGGATGTACCCACCAAAGGACCACGCACCGACGAGGATTCGTTTGACCGACTGAGTGTCTTCGACATGGATCAGCTCTTCATCTCGAACGCGACTTGCGATGATCATGCTATCTTCGGGCTTGGACGTGGCGGTTACTCAAGTCCGACGGAGGGTTCCGCTGCGATCGCAGAATCCCTTGAGCAGATGAAAGGACAGGGTGCCTGCTTCTTGCATCTTGACTGTGTCGACATCGAAATGCATTCGGGTGTCGGCAAGTCAAATCACCCTTACCGCTGGACCGTTCAACACTCGGCCACTTCGGGCCAGAGCCAAGACGAATCATCCACTTTTGCAGCGATGCTCGTTAGGTTCATGCGTGAGGCTTACCGTCGACCGGTCTCCGCGCAGGAGCGACGCGCCAAGGTAGAACTTTTTGAGCAGCTGCGAGGCCAGGGTCTGGGGTTCAACGACTGTGTACGAGAGACCCTGGCAGCGGTGCTGATTTCGCCCTCATTTCTGTTCCACGAGTTTAGCTCCCCAGGACACGAAGCTGGGTCCGATGATGCGACTCCCACAGCTCACGAATTGGCCGCGCGACTCGCCTACTTCCTCTCGCTCTCTCCACCGGACGCGACGCTGAGGCAGTGCGCCGACGATGGGTCGTTGACGCAGCCAAGGGTGCTCAGACACGAAGCATTGCGACTGCTCAATGACGCCAGGTGCCGACGTTTTCTCGATTCGTTCTGTCGTCAATGGTTGCGACTTGACCGATACAAGAACGTCGCGGTCGACCGGGAAATTTATTCCAGCTTCGATGACGACCTGGCAGACCAATCAATACGCGAAACGTTGGAGACGTTTGCGTACGTGTTTGACTCTGACGCCAGTGCCCTGGAACTGATTGATGCCAACTACGTGATCGTCAACGACCGCTTGGCAAAGCACTATGGCATCAGTGGGGTCCTGCAGGGTGAGCTGGAACGAGTTGAATTGCCCGCGTCCTCGGTTCGCGGCGGGCTCTTGACGCAAGCCAGCGTGTTGACGATGAACTCCGATGGCGTCGATTCCCATCCAGTGCGGCGGGGCGTTTGGTTGTTGGAACGAATCCTTGATCAACCTCCCCCTCCCCCGCCACCAAACGTCCCCGAGTTGGACGTAACCGATCCCGATCTTCGTGGCCTGACGCTGAAACAGCGGATCGAGAAGCACCGAGAGCCGAGCGCTTGTCAAAGCTGCCATCAAGGCATCGACCCCTGGGGGATCGCACTGGAAAACTTTGACGCGACTGGACGATGGCGTGACAAGACTGTGGCCAGCGAGGCCGGTGACCCGCAGAGCGTGCCGATCGATGCGTCGACCCGTCTGCCCAGTGGGGAGTCCGTGCGAGGAGCTGGTGACCTGAAACGACACCTCCGCGAGCAACAGGGAAAACTGTTCGCCAAGGCGCTCGTCCAGCATTTGGTCACGTACGCGATCGGCCGCAGGCCCGACCACACCGAACGTTCCGAGATCTTAAAGATCGAAAAATCGTTCGCGGCGTCAGGCCATCGTCTCCGTGAACTCGTGTTGGCAATCGTTGCAAGCGAACTGTTTCAAGCCCCATCCGGATGAGCGAATTGTCAGCGATTAGCGATTAGCGGTTGGCGGTTAGCCGTTGGCGGTTAGCAGCGTAGCGTGTGCTGTTCGCCTGAGAGAGGGCCGAAGGTCCGGGCGTTTGCCTAGCCCAGTCCACAGGGCTGGGTGAGTTCGCACCCTTGACCCATCAGGGCCAACGGCCCGCGCGTTTGCTTCCTTCGCCGTCGCTGTGCCCTGATCAGCGGTCAACAACTAGCGGTTTGATAGCCTAAACATGGTAACCGGGTGCTAGCACACGGCGGCTGATGGAGGGAAGCAACCCATCACGACTCAGCTGTGATGCGCTAGCGTCCGGCTGCCCAGCAGCCAATCTATCATTTGTTCTCGGGTGATCGTTTCGCCTAGAGTATGTGGTTGCCAGAAGCCCCGATCTAGCTGTACCCCACGAGACATGACAATGTCCGACCATGCTCTGCCCCGAAGATACGTCCTTCGTGCTGCCGGGGTGTCACTGTCGCTTCCGGCGCTCGCATCGCTCTCCGGAGGATCGTTTGCTGGCCCAGCCTCCGCCAACGAGCCAAACCGGAACGCGGCTTCAACAGGACGCCATCCGAAGCGGTTTTGCTGCATCTTCTTCCCGAACGGTGTGAGTCTGCCGCCGAACGATCATCCCGACCACAAGCAGTGGCATTGGTTTCCACACACCGTCGGCAGCGACTACGAATTGACGAAGTCGCTGGAACCGCTGGCCTCCCACCGCGCGGCGACGACGATCCTTTCCGGGCTATCGCACCCCGCGATGCGCGAGTCAATCGCTCATATCACAGCGGACAGTTTTCTAACCGGCGCCGACTCTTCAGATGCCTACTCCAATAGCATCTCGCTAGACCAGTTGATCGCTAAACGCATTGGCACGCAGACAAGATTCCCATCGCTCAGTCTGTCCAGTGATGGTGGCGTCGGAGTCCCAGGAAGAACACAGACGCTGTCGTTCTCGCCCTCGGGTCGCCCGATCCCAAGTCTTTCCAGCCCTCGTGCGATCTTCAACCGACTATTTGGTGTGGCGAATCAGTCGATCGAGCAACAACGAAGGTCCTTCGGCCGCGATCAGAGCATTCTGGACAATGTCTTGTCGGAGACCAAGTCGATTCAGCGGCGCCTGTCACCGGGCGATCGACGGCGAATGGAAGAGTACACCACAGCCGTTCGAGCGATCGAACATCGTCTGCAGAGTGCTGACCGGTGGCTGGATGCCCAGCGTCCTATGGTCGACGAATCAGATTTTGAACTCTCGGTGACGCCCCGCGATGACGCAGAAGACTACATCCGCGCGATCCTGGATTTGATCGTCGTCGCGATCCTCACCGACTCGACGCGGTCGATCACTTACCAGATCACAAGTGAGGACGCCAAGGGAATCGGTGATCGCTTTCCGCGATCACTAGGATTGCCAGCCCACCACGCTCTCAGTCATGGCACGGCGAAGGCTGATGGCTACAAAGACTGGGCACGCTACGATCAGTTCCTCGCCTCGCAGCTGGCATACTTCCTTGATCGGCTGCAATCGACGGACGATCCATTTCAACCCGGTTCGCTACTCGACAACACGGCGGTTCTGTACGGCTGCAGCACCAGCCAAACCCACCAAGCAGTCAACTACCCTCTGATCTTGGCAGGCGGCAATCGGCTCGGCTTTCGGCATGGTCAACACCGGCGATTCGACGAGTCGCGGCACCGTTTGTCGGACCTCTACGTCACGCTCTTGCAGCAACTGGGACTCGATGAATCAAGCTTTGCCGATAGTACCGGAACGTTGTCCGAACTGCTGGTCTGACCACCATGAAGTCGTTCGTTCGTGTTGTCTGGCGGTTGGGTGCCAGGCTCGAAACGCGGATGAAAGAACGATCGCATGATCGGAATGTCGTTGTACTGTTGGCGGTTACTCCATTGGCAATGCAAACGCGACGAACTGATCACCCGCTCGCGTTCGTTGCTTGCCGGCTCCACCCGCAGCGATGATCACAAACTGCCGACCGCCAGCTGAATAGGTCGCCGGTGTTGCGTACGCACCCGCGCTTAGCTGGGTCTCCCACAGGACCTCGCCGGTCGCTTTGTCGAAGGCCCGGAAACGCTCGTCCTTCGTGCCGCCGATGAACACCAAACCGCCTGCCGTCACGATCCCGCCGCCAAAGTTCTCCGTGCCCGTTTGAGGCACTCCCCGCGCGGTCAGTTCATCGTATTCACCCAACACCGACCGCCAAACGAAGTCACCGCGGTTCAAGTCGATGGCATTGAGTTGTCCCCAAGGAGGC
>JBCCUO010000007.1:0-17822 GCA_039196805.1 Planctomycetota bacterium
AGCTGATAGCTGATAGCTGATAGCTGATAGCTGACGCTCAACCCAGCGCATCGGCCATGCGAATCGTTTCTGCGACGAGCTGATCGACACGTTCGCCAATCGACTCGTCCGCCAGCTCGTTCCCCTCAAAACTTTCGCCGGTGGCATAGATGAACCGGGGAACAATGATGCACCGGAAGTCCAGCATCAGGCTGTTGGCCAGTCCCATGGCCGACATGTAGCTGCCTTGTCCCCCGGCCGCCAACATTAGGCTCACGACCTTTCCGGTCCAAGCTTTTCCCGTTAGCTCGACCGCGTTTTTGATCGCCGCGTTGACGTCGTAGTTGTAGACGGGCGAGGCAATCATCACCGCGGCAGCGTCTTGGATCAGAGTGGCCAGCTGTTGGACGTTGGCGTCACCGTAGGCGGTGGCACCATCACAGGGAGGGAGCGCGGTCTGGGCCAGATCGAATCGGGTGTGGGCGCGCTGTTGAGATTCCAGTCGTTGGCAACACGCGCTCGCCAGAATCCGGCTGCGGCTAGTGGGATGCAGGCTGGAGCTGATGACCAGGATCATGAGGAGATCGACTTGAGGGCAGGGAGCGTCGGTACGCTGTGACCCTATCGTATTGGCAAGCCGCTTGCCAGCTGGACCATTACCAGGCGCCCGCGAATTCGCCGCTGTCGATTCCTAGACGGCTTTTCAGCACGTTGAACTCGTCCAGGTAGCGTTCGCTGCTGCTGTGGACATGTTCCGCTTCGGTGATGAACTGCAGGGTCTCGTCGGGATACACATCGCTGGCAATCAAAGTGCGACGGAAGTGATCCAGGGGATTTCCGTACATGATCAGAAGCTTGTGTTCGTCCAGCTGAATCTCTTGTCGCTTGGCCGGGTTGATGACCGCGATGCCGGTGCAGCCATCGTGAAGCAGCAGGTCTTCGAATTCGACCAAGATGCTTTTCAGAACCGGCATGTCGATGTGTTCACGGTACAGGTCTTCGCGATGTTCACCCGCACGATGGCTGGTTTCCAGCACAACGTCGACCACGTGTCCCAGGTCGTCGATCAATTCCAGAAAGACGTCCATCAGCACGTGCCGCGTTGCAGCGGCCATGATCACGGGGGTCTCGTCGCCGCTTTTTTCATCCACGTACTTGTCCATCCGGAACCCCTGCTTCGGGACGATTTGGACGTCGTAGCTCGGGCGAATGGCGTCGGTCAGGTCGAAGCTTCCGTAGCGATTGATTCCCATGTGAGTTTGCAATTCCTCTTCGGACAACGCTTCGAAACTACCGCTGGTCGACTCACGACCAAGCTCTTCCGTCGCGTTGTTGCGGAGAATTCGCTTCAGGAAACCCATGGGAGGTTCTCTCAGTTGGACACAATTTCAAAGCGGACGCTGCCCATCCGGATGGCACCGATCGTCGATGGACTGCGAGACAGTTCCGGTCGAGGTCGACACCCAACGGTAGGTCACTTCTCTTTGCGGAGCTGACAGCACCGCCTCCTGGCGAAATGATCATTTATCGCCCCCCCTGGCCTAAGCCACTCAGATGGAAAAACCGTTAGTCCCAGCGTGATCGTCTGGGGCCTCTTGATTCACGGGCTGATGTGCTCGGGCGGGTCGCCTCTGACGCCGCATTCCTCGTAGAATCGCAGCTGTGTCGAATGCTCATGCTTGCCAGCGGACTGACCCTCATGCCGAACTCATCGACTTGTATTTCGGGCCCATTGATGTCGCGGGGCCCGGCGGGATTTCGTCTCCCAGTTTTACTGCTGCTACTTGCTTGCCCTTTGGTGGGGTGTGACTTCATTCCGCCAAGGCCACCTTTGACGATTGAAGAGGTCGATCGCGACCTGATCCGCAAGCAGCTGCTGGAAGAACAGGAGAGCCAAATCGACAAAGTCACTGCTGACGAACTGATTCAGTCGGCCAAGCCGGGCGACAATTCGTTGGCACCGTCGCTGGATCTATTCGTTCGAAACCAACGACCAGTCGGCTATCGCAGAGTCTCGATCGCATTGCCCAGTGCTTTCTCCAGTGACGCGGATAAGAAAGAGCTGACCTGCCAGATCGAGGAACAGTTGGCTGTGCGGCGAGGGTTGGCCACGTTCCTACAGCAACTGTCGATCGACAGCCGCGAGACGGCGTCGGGGGAATTGAAGGGTTTTGAATCGAATTTCCACGTTGGTCCGTTGGTTACCCGGGATGTGGGTGAGATGGACCAGAGTCGTCTGTCGCTAAAAACGTACGTCGGTACCCGTGCAAAGCCGTCGAGTCGTCTGTTTGCCAAGCCGCCGCCCGGTTTTTGTAGTCTTGAGCGAGCGTTGCGAACGCGTCCGGTCGAAGTGGATCAGACGCGTCGTGTGCGGGTGTTGCTTCCCCGGTCCTACGACGATGGCGAGTTGATGCTCAGCGGAATCGGTCAAACCCGGGTGCCCTCACTCGATGGCGAATACCAGTCGCTGATGGAAATCGCGACGGAACTTCGCGTCGATGAGAACGTCATGGGACAATCGGTGTTGTGGGTGGATTCCATCGGACAAACCAGACGATCTTACACTTCAAATGTCGATCTCCTCACGTACCGCGTTGATCAAGAGACATTGGATCAGAAACTGGCGGAAGCCGATTTGCCTGCCCATCCGATCGAGTTGAACACTTTGTTGTCGGAGAAGCTGGGGCGATGGCCGGACATCGAGCGACCGACGCGTGTGGCCGTCAAGATGGAACGCATCAGCAGTTCCAAAACCAACGACGCGGAGTTGCCAAACGATACCGAAGAGACGGATCGCGACATTTGGCAAGACTGGAAAAATGCGTTTGCCAGCGTTCCCGATCAGTTGGTTCGCGATCGCGGTGATGCTTTGCAGGTACTGATCAGTCGCACCGCCGCGCCCGCCGCAGCGGGTCTGGAGTCCTATCCTCTGGAAGTGCGTGACGAAGATCGCAAGGCGTCCAGCATGATTGATTTCGCATCCCCCAAGGTAAAGCGAATCGTTGATGCCGCGATTCCTTCACGTTCGATGTCCAAACGCGACATTGCACTGGAACTGACGTCGACGGCGTATCGCTTAATGCAGCCGACCAATGATTCACGTCCGCTGCTGGCGGCCTCCCGCATCGCGGCTCAACCGATCGGAAATAGCGTCGACCACGCGATCTTCTTGACCGCCATGCTGAGGTCCAAGGGGATCCCGTCCCGTGTGGTGATGGGGATGCAGTTTGTCCCGCAGGAACCCGCCCAGCCCAAGTCGGACGAACCGCGCAGCTTGCTGACCAGTGACAAGGAAGAGCCCAAGCCCATGCCACCCAAGATGGTCTTCCATGCTTGGTCGATTGCTCATGTCGATGACAAGTGGATGCACCTCGACGCGACGACCGGTGAGGAGGCTGCCGCCGATTGCATCGGAGTGGCCACCAGTGCGTTCGCGGCGGCCGACAACACGGAAGCGTTTCTGCCTCTGCTGCAGATCATTGGCGACGTGAAATTGACGGTTTTGGGTGTCCGCTGATCGTCGCGTTGGCGGCCGCAATAACTCGGGCCAGGCCACGAGCCGCAAACAGGAGTGTTTGATCGTCTGGGACGCCCGCCCCGACGCTGGGGGCTTGGCGGGTGGAGTCTTAGGGCGACCAGGTCACTCCGGCGAGTCCAGGTGTTGCGAGATGGCCTTTAGCAGCGGATCAATGGTTTGCGTCTGAATGTGGTGCGGAGGTGACCAGGGCAACCAAGCGTAATCAGGGTGCTCGGTCAGCGTGACGTCAACCTTCTGGGCGATTCGGCCCAAAAAGTAGTGGACTTCCTTTTGAAAGGTTTGCTCGCCATGGCGACGGTACGTCACCGGGTAGCGGAGCGTGAATTCGAATGCTTCGTCCAGCTGGATGGCCGAGGAGGGGATACCGGTCTCCTCCTCGGTTTCTCGCAGCGCGGTCGATCGGAGCGTCTCACCCGGCTCGCAATGACCTTTGGGCAGGTCCCAACGATCGGTGTGCTTCATCAGCAGAAACTGGGGTGTTGGTTCAGTCGTCATCAGCAAAATGCCGGCTGCCATCACGGGCTTTCGTGGATTTCGGGGAGGTTTCATTGGCTCACTCGGGAATTTCCAGCCTGGCAGTTGACGCGTCCAGATGCTCTCTTGTCGGACCCGTGGATCTGAGTCGTCGTTGCGGCGGCTCCCTGCGGCTCATCGTTCTCACGTTGGAACCAACTCACTCAATGAAAATCTACACTCGAACCGGTGATGCCGGGACAACGGGGCTGTTTGGTGGTCCTCGCGTTGCCAAGGATGACGACCGGATTGAGGCCTACGGCACCGTGGATGAACTGAACGCCGTGATTGGCATCGCCAGAGCGACTGGGCTGAGCGATCCGATCGATCAAGCCTTACGCCAGGTCCAGCACGAGTTGTTTTCGATTGGAGCCGAGTTGGCAACTCCCGACCCGGAAGCCTTTCAGCTGCGACTGATCAGTGCAGACCACATTGCCCGGCTGGAGAATTGGATCGATCAATACGAGAGTCTGCTGCCGCCGCTGAAGACCTTTGTGCTTCCCGCCGGGCATCTGGCCGCGACCCAGCTGCACTTGGCTCGCGCGATCTGTCGTCGCGCCGAGCGGCGCGTCGTTCGTCTTTCGCATCACCCTGAAGCGGATGTGGCGGACACGCTGGTGATTTATTTGAACCGGCTAAGCGACCTGCTGTTTGTGTTGTGCCGGGTGGCGAACCAGCAAGCTGGGATTCCCGACGCCCCCTGGGTGAAACCAGAGGTGGATACGTCGCCGCAATCGCCGGGTGACGGGACCGCTGCGGTGTGATCATCGATTGACGTGGTTGGGCGTTCACGCGTCTCGATGGCGTCTGGCTGAGCGTCGCAGCGAGTGTACAATGCGTCGGTTCAGAGTCCGTCAGAAGCTTGATTGCTGAGGTAAATCCGTGAAGAAAGTCGAAGCTATCGTCCGCCATTTCAAGCTTGAAGACGTCAAAAACGCATTGACGGAGCACGGCATTCACGGCATGACCGTCAGCGAAGTTCGTGGTTTCGGACGCCAAAAAGGTCACACCGAGATCTATCGTGGGACGGAGTACGCGATCGACTTCGTGCCTAAGGTGAAAATTGAGGTCATCTGCGCCGACGAGAATCTGCAAACCGTTGTGGACACGATTTTGCAGACCGCACAAACGGGTCAGATCGGGGACGGAAAGATTTTCGTCACCGACTTGAGCGAATCGATCCGAATTCGCACCGGCGAGCGTGGCGAAGACGCGCTGTAACGAATGTCGAGTGGCCCCGCGCTGAGCCCGGTCGTCCTGCAAGCAAGGTCGATGCTGCGCGAAGGACGTGAGAAGATCCGTCGCCAACACGACGAGGGCTCGCCCGGAATACAGGTTTGCACTCGATTGGCGGACCTGTACGACGAAGTGGTCCTGGAAATCTGGACCGCAGCGGTCGAGCCCTATCTTGAGGACGCGGATCTCGGAGGTCTGGCGTTGGTCGCTCATGGTGGATTTGGTCGCCGAGACTTAGCGCCCTATTCTGACGTCGACCTGATGTTGGTCGCCCGCGGGAAGTCGGACGGCTTGGCTTCCCGGATCGCTGCGTCGCTGACCCGCGACCTGGTCGACGCGGGGCTGGATACCGGGTTCGCCATTCGCCAACCACGCGAAGCTTGCCGCCTGGCATGGGGCGATCCGGTGATTTTCTCGTCGCTCAGCGAGGCCAGGCTGCTGTCGGGAAGCCTCAGGGTCTACACACAGTTCTTCGAGTACCTTCGCAACGGCAGCATGCGACGCCAGCGAAGCGTCATGGCCTCTGTGGTTCAGGCCCGCAAGGAGGAACGCGAAAAGTGGGGTGAGACCAACTACTTGCTTCGTCCCAACGTGAAGCGATCACGTGGCGGCCTCCGAGACATCCAGTTGATCCGCTGGTTGGGCTTTGCCAAGTACGGAGAAACCGATCTCGTAAGACTGGTCAAGTTGAACGTCTTGCCAGATGAGGATTATCGATTGCTTCGTCGAGGCTACGCGTTCTTGTTGCGTTTGCGAAACGAACTGCATTTCTTGGAGGGAAGAAGCCAGGACGTATTGGATCGCGCCACGCAGCTAGAGATCGCGAACAAATGGGGCTACGAGGGAAGCGAAGGCGTGTTGCCGGTCGAACGGTTCATGCAGGACTACTTCGAACACACCAGAAATGTTCGCTACGCCCGTGCGTACTTTACCGATGACACACGTAGCCAGTCGCGGATCTGGCAATTGGGCGAGCAGATCTTTTCGCGGAAAGTCACACCTGAGATTCGCATGGGGCCGACACACATCTGGTTTGTCGGCAAATCGCGTCCGCACTGTGCCGGTAGCCTTCCGCACGTGATGAAGTTGATGCTGCTGTCCAACCAGCACCGCCGCAGAATCTCTCATTCCACTTGGCAAGCGATCCGCGTCGCGATGCTGGACCGACCCGCCGAACGACCTGACGAAGAGTCGATCCGACTGTTCATGGAGATCTTAGCGTCTACCGGGCGATTGGCGTCGGTGCTGCGTCGGCTGCATGAACTCCGAGTCCTTGAGCAACTGATCCCAGCCGTCAAACGCTGCCGAGGATTGATCCAGTTCAATGCCTATCACAAATACACCGTGGACGCTCACTGCATTCGATCGGTTGAAGCGGCGACCGACCTGCAGTCCCAGTCGACTCCCATGGGACGACGGTATCGTCGAATCAAGGAAAAGCAACTCTTGCACCTAGCCTTGCTGATCCACGACTTGGGCAAGGGCTATGAAGAAGACCACTGCGTCGTCGGTGAGCGAGTGGCCCAAGAGACCGGCGAACTCTTGGATCTGGATCGCGAAACAACCGAGACGCTTCGGTGGCTAGTACTGAAGCATTTGATTACCAACGAGTCCGCGTTTCGTCATGACTTGAGCGACCCCCAGGTTGTCTTGAACTTCGCCGCCGAAGTCGGTTCGATTCGCCGATTGGAACTGCTGATTGTTCACGCTGTGGCGGACTTAACCGCGGTTGGACCGGGCGTTGCCACGGATTGGAAGATGAACCTGATCGAGGACCTCTACGTGCGCACGCGGCGGTATTTCGAAACAGGCAATCTTCCCGGCGACCACGACCCGCGGCTGGAGGGGATTCGGCAACAGGTCCATGACCATCTTGAGGAACGACACGCGGGGGCGATGGCTCAGGAATTGGTTGGTGAGTTGCCGATGTCGTTGCTGCGCGGGGATTCGCCCGATCGGCTTTCCGATGTGTTGGTGGAAGTGACTCAGCGCTTTCAGTCGGGAGGCGATACGTGGGCAAGCAGTCGTTTTGACGAGAAGCTTTCGGCGTCGCATTACACCGTGGTGCACCGGAGCCAGACCATGCCCACCGGCACGTTCGCCCGTCTGGCCGGCGCTCTCAGTTCGTGCGGTCTGATGATCCTTCGGGCACAGATCGAAACAGTTGGAGACAGCATCGTCTGGGACCAGTTCTGGGTGTCCGACGCTGACTTTCCAGGTGAGCCGCCCGATCACCGGCGTCGAGACGTCTGTCAGAAGCTGAGCTTCTACGTGGATCACCCAGATGAAGCGGTGCCCAAGCAGCGCAAAGTTTGGGGTGGGCCGGCCAAACGCGAACCCGATTCGGTGAACTTGCTACCCACCAAGGTCACGTTCGACAACGAGACGTTCGACAAGTACACCATTTTTTCATTGTTTGCCTACGACCAGCCCGGGTTGCTTCACCGGGTGGCGCAAGTCTTGACCGACAAGCAGTTGGTCGTCCACTTTGCAAAGATCGACACTCACCTGGATCAGGTCGCGGACGTGTTCTATGTCACGGATCGTCAATCGCGTCCGATCACCGATGAACAGCGGCAGGCAGAGATTCGCGGGGCCATCTTGGAAGCGATCGAAGCGGTTTCGTAAACTCTGCCGATCAGCTAGAGGCTTTGTGATGCAGCGAACAGGCGTGTGTCGAACGAGGTGATCTCGAAATTTTTTACGCGGAAGGTTTGCGGGGCCTTGCGTGCGCGGCAAGGCTTGATTGGTTCAAACGCCGTTTGAATGCTTTGATCCACCCGCTTGCAGTAGCCAACCTGCAGTTAATCGCGAAACGGTTTTTCGCGTGTTTCGGGTACTGGATCTCAAGCGGCAACGACGCGTGGCACTGATTCGTCGTCGCCTCGCGGCCGGAGGCGACGACGGTAGTGGCCAGGTGGTCTCTCCCAACTGAATCGTCCGGGTACACCACTTCACCCCGTTACAAGGAAGTCTTTGTGATGCCTAACTTCCCATCCAAGTGCGCTCTGCTGGCAGTTGTTCTCTGCTCCGGCATGACTCAAGCTCAAGATGATCTCAACGCTTTGCTGGGCGAGATCACATACGGAGAATCCGAACTCGTCACCGAGACACCTGCGGCCATGGTCCCTCAGGCTGTCGAAGATGTCAGCTCCATCACGCCGCCTGCTTTGCCGGCGCCCGAGCCGATGCCACCCGCCCCAGCGCCGTTGGTGGACACCATGGCCATGCCAGTCGACGCCCCCGGCCCAGCGATGTCGGAGGTCAACGAATCGGCTCCCCAGCCGATGGTCGACTTCACGGAGATGTTGGACGGCGACGCGGCCGCTGGAGATCAGCTGCTTTCCTCTGACTGCGGTTGCCAATCGGGTGCCTGTGATTCCCGTGAGGCCTGTACCGCTTGCGCAAAGCCTGCGTGCTCCAGCGGACTTTGCCATCAGAACGTGACGCCAGATCATTGCGCCCCTCAGCTTTGCTTGCCCGATCACACGCGGATTGCCTTGCCCCCTCCGGCCCCAACGGTTCGCCACTACTTGCGATCCAGCACGGTCTACGCCGACGTTTGGTCGAGCTACATCCCAGAGAAGCGGCATCGCAACGCGGTCCTGCACCAGAAACTGCACGATCCTCGCTATCGGGCGCACGGACCGCAGACTTATCGAGCGGCCCCTCAGGACTGCGAAAGCTGCGACCGACGCTCCAACCCTTGGACGCGTTAGAGATATGGGCAGGAATTCCACGGATGCTTGAAACGATCGTAAACCGACGCCTGAGCGAGGGATTCTCGATGTCTCCCTCGCTCGCACGTCGGGTGATCAAGCATCAGTCAACTCGTTCTTGCGACCCGAGTTCAGTGGACGGTCAAGCCCAACCGCATTCAGTCGCTCCCACCGTCGCAAGACCAATCCGCCGAAAAGTCGGAAGTTCGTCATGAATTTCCATCCAGTTCGGCGGGTGGTTTGACGATATCCATAACACCATGGATTGGGAGGGTGGAACGATCTTCAAACATCGTTCCAGCATTGACGGGCCATGGTGAGGCAGGGAGGGCTTCACCATGGCCCTTCTGCATGCGCGGTTGCGGATTCCTGAGCGGGGATCTGCTTTCCCCGTCCTTCGGAAACAGTCGCCTGTCCCCAGCCTGAGCGGACGTCGGCCACGAACGCTTCTCGACAGAGAGAGCGTTTTGCTTGCGACGCCTCTTACATCAGGGCTCTTGTCACTGCGCATGTCATCGCCATTGAGGGGCGAAGCCCGTTCACGCTGTGCAGGATCGCGCGCCGCTGGGCGAATCTGTGTTGCCGTGTCGCGCAACCGCGAATGAAATCCGAGGGGTCCGGCATTTGCTTCAACTGTGAGTGCTTTCGGCAGTTGGCTTCGGATTCGGTTCAGGTTTGGTTATGCGGTCGGTCACCCTCTGGCTTATGGGGCTTCAAGGCCAAGTTTGTTTGCGTTCGCGGGTGGCGCTGTTGCTGGTGGCGACAGCGTGTGTGGTTTGTTATGCACAGCCACACGACGAAGCGACCGTCGCACGATACTTTGCGGCCATTGCGCAAGGCGATTCGTCGGCCGTGCAATCAGCACTCGCATCGGGTGTGGGGCTGGACGCAACCAACGAGTTTGGACTGACCGGTCTGCACGTCGCGGCCTATCAACGCAAGGACGCCGTTGTTGCCAAGCTGATTGAGGCGTTGCCCGGAAAACCGTCCGCCACGAAGCAAAGCCCGACAAAGGAACTGGGGTTCAAAGAGTAACTCGACTCGATCTCTTTTGATACGTACGACGATCAACGCATTCGACGAGACGTACTGGATGCCAAGACACCGCAAGGGCTGACCTCGCTGCATCTGGCGATTGGTCCTCTCAGGGAACACGAAGCCAAGTATGCGAGCATCGTCAAACTGCTTCTTCACGCGGGTGCTGCCGTCGACGCGACCGACAAAGAGGGCAACACGTCGATGCATCGCGCTGCCAAGTTCGGCTACGCGAGTGTGATCAGGCAATTGATCGACCATTCCGCGAACTGCGAGATCAAGAACGCACGTGGCTTAGTACCATCCGATCTGGCATCGGATGCGGCGGTACTTGCGCTGATTCGCCCACGAGTTCAGGCGAACACCGTCGATCCAGGTGCCATGTTGCGAGACCTTCCCAAAGTCGCATCCAGCCAGCCCCAAGACGATCGCGTCAGAATACAAATCGTTGAGAAGGATGGCTCGGTCCGCGAGTTCTATTTCGAATCGGACGGCACGATGACGGAGGTCAAGCCCACAGACGTCAAGCCGACGCCGGACCGCATTGGCGCGGATCCTCTGCCTCGTTCTACCCCACGCGATTCCAGTCCGTACACGTTGTCGGAATCCCAGTCGACGATTCAAAGCCGGCTTGGCGATCCAGACTGTTTCAACATTCTGCTGATCGAAGAAGACCTGGGGACCAAGGTGGTTCGCACGCGGCTCGAAAAGTGGACGTACTTGCGGTCCGGCAAGCTATTCGCATTTGTGGATGGTCAGTGCGTTTCGATCAAAAACATCGAACGTCCGAAGTTCAAGAGCAAGATCGTTGCGTACTACCGGCCTTCGCAGTTCTATACATCCATGACAAAGCAAGATGTGACGAAACGCTTGGGCAGTCACTTCAAGAGCCTCGCCCTGCAAGACCACGGCTTTCAAAACGACGGACTGCGCGACCTTGAATTGCTCACCGACGGTACGGTCACGCTTGGATTTCAGAATGACCGGTTGGTCAGCGTTCAATCGATCTTTCGCAGTCTTCCCAAACCGTAGCTGGATCACCCAACGTGTTCATGAGCCCCACCATGTTGAATCCATCCCCGTTCCGCAGACACGTTCGACGCGGCGTCGCTGAACCCGTTTCCAGCATCGCGCTTGCCGCCGTGACGTTGACCGTCCTTAGCCTTGCATCGCGCGGGATTCGGGGGCACCACGCTTTTTATGCCGCCGAGGACTTTCGAACCAACTCCACTCAGTTGGCTGATGGCATGCGCGATTTGTTGGAACTCAAGTACCAGCGGATGCGAGATACCGGTCAGTTGACTGGTGCGGAATACCAGCTGGCGATGCACCGTATGGACCGCGATTCGACGGATCAGGTTTTCCGCAACGCAGCCAACGAGCTTGTACAAAAGCAGGTGAAGCTGGCCGACGACGCGTTCTGGGACGTGAGTTGGGATGCCGTCAAAGCCTCTCTTCTCACCGCGATTGATTGGGGCGGCGAAAAGATCGTGGGTGCTCAGGAAACGATCCTCCAGGGGATCAAGGACGCTGACACCTTCTCCAACTTCATCGATACGATCTCGTCCTTTGACGGCGCGTTGGGTACGCTCACCATGCTCAACAATCCCTACCTGGTGACGCAGCAGGACTTGTTGGCGGCGATTGAACAGGCTGGGCAGCGAATTCAGAGCCGCGGTGATGATGCGGCTGACATCAACCGGTTGTTGTCACTTCGCGTGCGATCCTTTTTCGATAAGTGGTGTGCCGACCATCAAGTCATCCAGCACATGCAGGCGCCCAACCACGAATACTGGGTGAAGAACCTTCGGGTGCAGCTGCGCCAACGGTGCGACCGGGACTTTGCCAACTACGTTCGCAGTGAACTGGAACCGCTGCAATGGAGTTTGCCGCCACCGGGACTCCTCGCGACCGTCCAGCAGATGCTGGTGACCAGCAAGGAGTACATCAACGCCTTTGGACGCGACTACTCGGGGAAGTTCAGCTATCTTGCCGCTCCGATCGCGGGGAAAGGGCCTCAGGAACAGTACCAGTTCGAGATCAAAAACAATCGAGATGGTTCCGCACAAGCGATCTTTCTCTTGCCAGCCAACATCGACATCAGCGAATTGCCCAAGATCGGATTGCCAGCCAGTCGTGCGCTTCGTTTTCCCTTGACCGCAAAGATTGAATCGGATCCGCCACGTGTGACCTCGTTCTACAACAAGCGCGAGATCAACACGTTGGCGACAGCCTTTGTCAAATTCGGAGTGAATCTTGGCGAAGCTCTGGCGTCCATCTTCGGTGGTCCGTCAGGGCCGCCTCTGGCCAACCAGGCAAGAGCAGAAGGTTGTGTTCTGAGCTTTCGTCCATTGTCCGTGACTGGCGATTTGTGGGAACTTTCCTTCAAGGGTGATCTAGTCATTCCCGAGCGATCTCGTCGGGGCGTCCAGCTGAAACGGGAATCAAAGAACGCCACGGTGATGGCCAAGAAGGACCGTTAGCGATCATTCGTTGGAGTGAGGCTGTGTTCGCGGCCACTAGGAATCACCCATAGCGTGGCTGCCCGCCAGTTTTGTAGCCGTCTTGTCAATTCGGTAATGGTTTCGTCGACGCGCTCTCGGGAAACGAACTTTGGCCGACCTATTGTTCTAGCCCAGAGTGCGGCACTTTGATGCCGGTGGCGCCAGCCACCGGTCTTCCATGCCGAGTGTCCCGCCCAGCCCGGAGCGGCTGCAATCTCGGTAGTTGGGAATCCGGCGGCTGACGCCGCCGGCAAAGATGTTTCGCCCCCCGGGCTGGCAAGTCACATGCCCTGGCGTCTGAATCGGGGGCTTCCATCTAGACCACGTGGACGTTCAGCTGAACAGCTCTTGGATCGGGCTTCCGTCGCGGACCAGCGTGATCGGGCGGCCGGTGTTGCTGTCGTACTCCATTGCGGGATCAATCCCCAGGTTGTGATAGAAGCTGGCTGCCACATCATCGGGCGTGATCGCTTCGTGGCGGGGACCCGCGGCCGTGTCGTCACTTTCACCGACGACTTGGCCACCCCGCACGCTGCCGCCCGCCATCAACATGAACATGCACCGCGGATAGTGGTCACGACCGCCTTCGGCACTGCGAGTGTTGATCTTGGGGGTTCGGCCGAATTCGCCAGTCACATAGACCGCCGTAGACTCCAGCAAACCTCGCTGTTCCAGTCCGCTTAGCAAACCACTCAGTCCGGCATCCAGCTTCGGGAGCTGATTGTCTTTCAACTTTGTGAAGTTGTCTTGGTGCGTGTCCCAGCCGCCTAGCTGGACGGTGACGAATCGCACGCCCGATTCGACAAGACGCAACGCCAACAAGCAGCTTTGCCCAAAGGACTCCTCACCAAATTGCTCGGCGAAGCTGGCGGGCTCCTTGCTGATGTCAAACGCCTCTCGAGCGCGTGACGATGTGATCATCGAATAGGCCTGCTCACCAAATTGGTCCAATCCGTCCAGCAGCTGGCTATTCGATTCCATTGACGCAAACTTACGATCCAGCTTTCGAAGTAGTGACTGCCTTCGCTGCACTTCCTCGACACCGATCCCACCGGAAAGCGAGAGTCCGCGGACGGAAAATGGCCTGCCGACTTGCGGCTGTGAATTCGTTTCCAGGGCCGCGTGTTTGATCCCAAGGAAGCCGGGTCCGTGTCCACTTTTGGGCACCGCTACCTGCGAGGGAATGTCGCGATCGCCCGGTTTCTCTTTGGAAAGGACCGCGCCAAAGTTGGGGTACTCCAACGCCGGCACCGGTTTGCTCCCGGTGTTGACGTACTCACGTCCCAGGCGGTGGGCAGCCAAGGTGTGCGAGACGCCACGCAAGATGGCAAACTTGTCGGCAACCTGGGCCAGCTTCGGTAGGTGCTCAGAAATCTGAATGCCCGGAACGTTGGTCTGGATCGGTTGGAACGAACCGCGGACTTCGTCAGGTGCGTCGGGCTTCAGATCAAACGTGTCCATGTGGGACGGACCACCGGGAAGTTCGATGAAGATCGCGCGTTTGGCCTTGGCTGGAGCGACCAGCCCGGCATCACACATCCTCAGGTATCCCCCCAGCGTCAGGCCCATGCCGCCCAAGGTTCCGGCACGAAGCATGTCTCGGCGGCGGAGTCCATCGCAGGTTTGATGAATCGTTTTCATGGTTTTGGTTCTCGTTCTGATTCTGGTTTTGGGTCTGGGGACGACGTTGATTCCGAGGACGAGTGATTCGTTCCAATTCAGTCGTAGGATTAGCCGCAGAGCGCTAGCTTACGGCTCAAAGGAATCAGCGGACGCTAGCGCGTTTCGGCTGATGAAGGGAACCTGGATGGTGAGTTAATGAAGTCAAATGACTAGTGCGAAAGGATGAACTCTTTCGTGTTGACCAAAGCCCATACAAAGGATTGGATGGCGTCCGAGGGCGACTCCGCTTGCGTGATGAACTCGCCCGCGATCTCGCGTTCTTCCGCGTCGGGGAATCGACTGAGCGTTCGCAGATAAGCTTCATCAAGCAATTCGTTCAGGTCACTGGACTTGGCTGTGCTCATTGCGATGGCGGGCGACGCGTCGGTCCAGGAATCGGGATCCTCGATCAACTGACGCAACGGCGGCATCGTGACGTTGAGCCTGGCCAAGCGTTTCTTCATCGCGTTGTACTGCTTCTGCAGTCCCGGCCGCTTGCGCTTCTGGCTCTTCTCGGGCTCACGATTGAACTGAGTGATTCGCGCCGCGATTTGCTTCTTGGCTGTTTCGATCTGTCGCTGGACTGCTTTCCCCGCGTCGCCGCCTTGCGGCTTCGGAGGGTCGATTCCCACGCTGCGGCACGCCTCGGCGACCCAACCATCCTTGCTGGTCAATCGCTTGTGCATGTCAGCGTCATTCATCAGGTAGATCGATTGCAGCAAACTGGGCGAGTCGCTGCGATCGCAGTCGCAGTTGGTTTCCCGCAGGGATTGTCCAAAGACTTGTAGGGCGAAGTCTTGTCGATTTCGCAATCTTGGTTTGCCATCGGCGATGGCTAGTTGTCCGATGCCATCACGCAGTTGGTCAGCCTGCTCCGTTCCGGCAGTGGCCAGTGTGATCGCGTCGTAGATCACTTCGGCAGGATAGCGCCGTGGCACATGGTGCGAGAAGTTGATCAGGTCCGAAGCGTTGCTGGGGTGCGTTTGAGCGCTACGCTGATAAGTCTCGCTGGACAGAATGGTTCGGTGCAGCCACTTCAGATCAAAGCCATTCGCGATGAACTGATTGGCCAAGTGATCCAGTAGGGGGCCATTGCTGGGAGGATTAGCCAAATTCATGTCGTCGGTCGGATCAACGATTCCGGCGCTGAAGTAGTTGCTCCAGACGCGGTTGACGATTGCCTTGCTGAAGTACGGGTTATCCGGCGATCGCAGCCACTGCATCAACTCGGGACGAGGATCTTCATCCAACTGCACCATGTCCTCGGCGCCCAGGATCTTTCCTGAGGGGGTCTTCAGTGGTGGTAGCTTGCGGCCAAGCGCTTTCGCCTTCTTTCGTTGCTGAAGCACCTTGGGCGATACCCCTCGGACGTTCACCAGCAATTCTCCGAAGGGCACGGTTTCACCCTTTTGTCCAAGCTTGCTGATGGCCTGGCGCAGCTTGCCGCCTTTCAGGTCACTGGAAAGCTTGAGCGACTCCAGCAGTTTCTCGCGTTCGTCCTGTGCGTCCTTGGCAACCCGGTTTCCGTTGTACTGAATCGGGCTGAAGAGCGACGCAAACTGGTCGAAGTCGTTCTTGGACCATTGATCGAACGGATGTTTGTGGCACTGAGCGCACTCGATTCGCACTCCCAGGAACGCGTAGGCGAATCCGATCGCACGTTCTTCCGGTTTGCGGAAGTTCAAACGAGTCCAGTAGAGCGGCATGCCCGACCGCTCGGCAAAGCGATCCTCCGACCCAGCTTGGCAGGCCTGCGTCATCGATTCGCAATAGTCGGTGTAAGACTCGTCCGGTTCGCGAGACTCCGCGGTCACGATGCCTTCGACGATTTGGTCATACGGCATGTTGCTGGCAAATCGCTGTTGCAGCCAGCGATGCCAAAGACGGGTCGCAGCACCTCGGACCGGCAGCACATTGTTGAGCTGTTCATCACTATTGCCGGTCCAGTCTGACATCCGAGTGGCCCACCATGCCGCGTAGGCGGGGCTGTCCAAAAGCTGGTCGACCAGGCGGTGACGTTTATCGGCGGACGCATCGGCTAGGAACGCGCGAACATCGTTGGCAGCCGGCAGCACGCCGGTGACGTCCAGCGTGGCGCGTCGAATGAACTCTTCGTCACTGCACACCGCCGACGGAGCAATCCCCAGCTTGTCCAGTTTCTTTAGGACCAGTTGGTCGATCGGATGAGCGGACTTGCCCGCGAGTGCACGCAGGTCTTGACCTGCTTGATCAAGCTGGCTGGTTCGGGGAGCCAAAACAGGAACAGCAACCACTGCGTTGTCGTAGTAAACGACCACATGCGTGTCGCCCGACGCGTCGGCCGTCACGTGACCGGAAGAATCGATGGCTGCGACCGCTTCATCGTTGGTGCTAAAACGACTCAGAGGCGTGACGTCTTCGCGCGAGCCATCTTGCCAATGTGCGATCGCTTTCAATGAGATCTGTTGGCCCGGCCGGTCGAATCGAATCTCACTGGGAATCACTTCTAGGCGAGCCAGACGTTGAGGTTCGTCACCAGCGTACTTCGCGCCCGATTCGATCCATCGCTGCAACACGTGGTGCTGCCAACTGCCCAGATCAAAACGCTTGCCACCTTCGTGAGCGTCGGCGTCGCTGGGCTTGTAGAGGATCAGACTTTCGTCCACGTCGTCGACATCGACTCGTCCCGTGGAGTCGTCCATGAGCGCCTCGTGATCGGCCTGGAAGTCGTACCCGAAAAGCGACAACTGGAATCCGCCACGACCTTGGAAGGAACCATGGCAAGCCCTGCCGTTGCATCCCAGCCGACCCATCAATGGAATCACGTGCCGTTGGAAGTCAGGGACTTCGTCCGTGTCCGCGTCCAGAAAACGCTGCGGGAGCGATGCGAGGACATCTTCGGAGTTTGCGTTGATACCGCTTGCGGCCTGACTGGCGGCACTTGGTTCTGCCCCAATCGCTCGATGCGATGGATCGACCATTCCGAAGAGGGATGCGAGGCCGATGGCGAGGCGAAATCGAATGCATGTCATTCGTTGAAGGTGACAAGGGGGCATCAGGATCCTCGGGTTCGCTTGGCTTTGCGGACGTACGATTCGTATGTGGTTTCGATTTGTGATTCGATTGCTTCCGAACGCTCGTTGAGTCGCCGTTTGGCGGCGTCCAACTGTTTCTTCAGTTTGTCGAATCGTTGTTCCAAGATCTCGACGTCGTGTCGAGCTCTGGCCTGTTCGGTCGTTTTCAACTTTTGGACCGCTTGCCGTAATCGCTTGCGGGTTGCGTCGTCATCTTCGACCGACAACTTGGCGGCCAGCAGATCGGCAGACGTGCGCGACTTCAGCACGGCGAGTTCCAGCTGAAACGGTTTCTTTCCACGACGTTCGGCGGCACGCAGACGTCGGGCCGACTTGTCCAGGTCCAGGATGGCGCGGCGGTAGTGGTCAGGCGACGCCTGCTTCAATTCTTTCAGAATCGAACTGAGCGGCTTGAGATGTTGTCGAACCAGCTTCATCACCTCGGCCTCGGCCTGCGGGGAGATTTTAGGGGCGGCAGACGTCGCGTCTTCCGATGCCTTTGCTTTGGTCGATGTGTTTCTGCTTCTCTTTGGGTTGTCTGCCGTTGGTTTCGTTTTTGCTTCTGACGTCGGCTTGGCGGATG